>JANONO010000176.1:0-21308 GCA_031420875.1 Gallionellaceae bacterium
CCAGCGCCCGGAACGACCCGTCCAGCGCACGGGAACAGCCAGCGATTGGTAGGATTGCGGGCTGTAATAGCCGCCGTGGCCAAACGAGTAATAGCGTAAATTTTCTTTGTAGCGCCAATAGGTGTAAACCAGCCCGGCATAGGCGCGCATGTTTTCAGTCGAAATAAATCTCCAATCAATGCCGGGTCGCAGCTCGAATTGCGAATTATCCAGCACATTTTTTCCAGTCAATAAGTGGTAGCCGAGATTGGAGTAGGCGCTGAAACGCCCGCGATCATAGCCCACGCGCACATTTACTCCGCTGCTACTCACCCCGCCCCACACCTCGCCAGTAACGGGGTCGCGCGCGCCCGCATAAGAAACCAGGCTGCTGGTGACAGGTCGTTTGGACAAATCTAGGGAGGCGTAAACAGCGTCAAAGGAATGGCGTAGCTTGAGGCCGCCCACGATGTGATGCACGGCAAATCCCAACGGCGTAGAACCAATGTCCACGCGCAAACTTTCATTTTCGTAACCAAGCGCAAGCGCAACGCCGCTATCTTCTTGCGTGGGTGCGTTGACGCTTGCCGCGCTAGGAAAATTCTGCGCTTGTATCTTGCCGTATTGCTGGAGCGCTGCGAAATCAGAAACCGGTAGCGTGCCTGCATAGACATTGACCGTATCAAGTTGGATCAAGGCATAGCCACCCCATTTAATCGGGATGTGTGCTATGAGCGATTGCTCGCGAGTTTTTAAGGTTGAAATGCCGCTCGTGCCCGGCTTGTTGCGATAGTTCAAACCGCCCGCTACATACGCCTCTGCGCCATATTCCCCCGCTATAGACTGGGCTGCATCCGCATGTTCACTGCCCCGCTGAACGGGAATTTTTTTTTTCTGATCTTGCAAAGTTTGTTCAATTTTTTTTTGCAGACTGTGCATGGATGGCGTGCGTTCGGCGGCGGGTATTTTTTCCAGCATCTGTAGCGCTTCATCTTCCCGGTCTATGCCGTGCAGAAATAAGGCGTAGGCATAAGGCATCTGCATCTCATTCGGCGCAGCTTGCAGCCCCTCCGCCATGATGGCTTCGGCTTGTGGCACAGCATTTTGCTTTTGATACAAGCGCGCTAAATCAAAGCGCACCCAAGCATCTTGCGGCGACAGTGCAAGCGCATGTTTAAGGGTGGCAATAGCCAGATCCGTTTTGCCATCTGCGGCTAAGGCATCGGCCTCATCTCTGAGTAGCGCGGTGCGTATGGACACAAATTTTTTGCCCGCTGTGCTCTGTTCATCGCCCAAACTATCTAACAGGGCCAGAGCTTCCTTGCGCCGCCCTTGTTGCGCCAGAAAGCTGGTCAAGCCGTATATGGCAGAGCTATTGTCTGGCTCATGTTTGAGCGCAGCGCGGAAATTTTTTTCTGCTTCGGACAAACTTCCCCGGTCTAGCAAAATGCCGCCTAGCACCGCTAATCCTTCGGCGTTATCCGGCTCAATAAGCAATGCCGAGCGTATATTTTTTTCGGCCACATCGAATAATTTTTGCTCACGCGCGACGGATGCTTCTTTCAATAACATCCAAAAAGTGGCCGTGTTCGCTAGGCTGCGCCATTTGTCGTTATCGGGTTGCATTGCCAGCGCCCGTTCAAACAATTCTTTGGCTTCCGCATGGTGTCCTTGACGCATTTGCAGCAAGCCCAGATCCTCGATAGCTTGGATAAACTCGGGGTTTTGATCCAGCACAAGATGCTGGCTGGGTACGTCATTGTTCGGTTCGGTGGGTATGGGGTCTGTTTGAATTTGGCTGGGGCTTGGGTCACCGGGGGTTGGATCAGAGGTAGAGCTATCTGCCGCGTGAACCAGATGAGCCGCAAAAGCGAATATGACGGCCAAGATTGAACAATAAAGTTTGAACTTCAACACGCACACTCCAAAAAATAATCTTAAAAAATCACACCCTGCAAATTTGATCAAAAAATATAGATACTTTAATTCGTGAGAATTGTATCTGTAATTCAGTAGCGTTGTTGCTTAGGATTTTTGGCTGACTTTTTAAGCCTTTTTAAACCTCGTATTGACAGAAGATAATGCCGAGAGTAAAAAGACTGTCCATCGAAATCCAGTTGCAATAATAATAACTTACAAACGGGAGTCTGTATGTGCAAAGTTCTGGTAGTGGAAGATAACCCAGTCAACATGAAGCTGGCCGCAACCGTACTGACCCTCATGGCACTCGGTTAAGCCTTGGGGATAGTTGCCGAGCCATGAACAAACTCCCTCTCCCCCCACCCCTCTCCCACAAGGGGCGAGGGGCTTATTCTATTTCGCGTTAGAAAAGACCACATCCTCCCTTCAAGGGGGTTAGGGTGGGGATGGGTTGATTCCCTTCCGTTTGAAGGGAGCGGGGAAGCATTGAACTAACCCCTAAATCCCTTGCGTTTGTAGCTGTTTGTAGCTTGACCATTGCGCTTTAAATGGTCAACTACGGGTTTTGATATTTTGGCATCACGTCAGAAGGGTCAAGCTATGACTTCACTCACCGATCACCACTCCTCCACCATACTGGTCGTTGACGACAATCCGCAAGACTGCAAGCTCACCGCCACCATGATGCAAGCGGCGGGTCACACCGTGCTGACTGCTGCTGGAGGAGCGCAGGCCTTGTCCATGATTGCTGAACACAGTCTCGATCTGGTGCTGCTGGATTTGCTGATGCCGGAGATGGATGGCTTCGAGGTGTTGCAACGACTCAAGGCTGATCCGGTTACGCATCGCTTGCCCGTGATTGTGGTCACCGCGCTTGATAATCGGGCGGAGCGGCTGCGCGCACTGGAGCTGGGTGCCGATGATTTGTTGATTAAGCCGATAGACTGCGCCGAGTTGCTGGTGCGTATCAAAAACCAGTTGTACCTGAACGATTATTTGCAACTCATCAACCGCCACAATCAAATGCTGGCCGAGGCGGTTGGCATACGCACCGCCGAGCTGAGTGTGAGCAAGGCACGCCTGGAATTTCTAGTGCAAGAAAACCCAGCAGTGATCTACACCAGCCGCCCTAGTGGAGATTATGCGGTGACCTACATTAGCTCCAACATCACCAGCATGCTGGGTTATATGCCCAAGGAATTTACTGGCGACCCCAATTTCTGGACGGCGCGCATTCATCCCGACGACAGCGCGCGGGTGCTAATCGAATTGCAAAAACCGCCCGCATCGGATCGCCTGACGCTTGAATACCGCCTGCGTCATGCCGACGGTCATTGGCTGTGGATACATGACGAGTCACACTTGCTGCGCGATGCGGGTGGCACAGCGCTGGAAATCGTCGGCTACTGGGCCGATTGCAGCCTACGCATAGAGCAACAAGAACGCATCGTACATCTATCCACGCGCGACCTGCTCACCGGCCTGCCCAACGAGGAATTATTTATTGATAGGCTGGTACAGGCCGTGGCGCGGGCGCGTTTAGCTGGGACACAAGTGGCATTGATGGTGCTCAACCTGGATAGCTTTGCTTTGCTTAATCAAACTCTAGGCATGACCGGAGCCGACCAAGCGCTCAAGCAACTGGCCGAGCGTTTCAGCCATTGTCTGCGCCCCGCCGACACCCTCGCGCGTAGCAGCGGGGCAGGCTTCGAGATACTGCTACCGGACATCGAAGCCATTGTGGATGTCAACACCACGGCGCGCAAGCTGTTGGATGCACTATCTTGGCCAATGAAAATCAACGAGCAGGAAATTTTTTCCACCGCCTGTATCGGCATTGCTTTATTTCCGCAACATGGCGATAACTTCACCGTCCTCAGCGCCGCCGCTACCAGCGCGCTGGGCAGCGCCAAAAAAAAAGGCCGCGACCATTTTGCATTTTATGCCGCCGAAATGAGCCTGGGTGCCACCTCGCGCCTCAGCCGCGAAGCCGCACTGCGGCGCGCGCTGGAGCGTAACGAACTGTTGCTGCATTACCAGCCACGGGTTGATCTGCACAGCGGACTGGTGTGTGCAGCCGAGGCGCTAGTGCGCTGGCAGCATGACGGCAAGCTGATTCCTCCGGGTGAATTCATCCCCTTGGCAGAAGACACCGGCCTCATCCTGCCCATAGGCGAATGGGTGCTGTTTGAAGTTTGCCGCCAGCAGCGCGCCTGGCAAGAGCAAAAAATAAACATCGTCACCGTTGCCGCCAACGTCTCCGAACGCCAACTACATCCGCGCACCGAAAGCGGCGCGCTGCCCGCGCTGTGTGCCCAGTATCTGGGGATATTGGGGTTAGAGGCGCGTTGGCTGGAGCTGGAAATAACCGAAAGCCTGCTCATGCAAAACCCGGAGCGCGCCATCATTGTGCTGCGTGAACTGCGCGCACTGGGAGTCAAGTTGGCGGTGGATGATTTCGGCACCGGCTATTCCTCACTCTCCTATCTCAAACGGCTGCCGATCAACTATCTCAAAATTGACGGCTCCTTCGTCAAAAACATTACCACGGATGCAGATGACGCAACCATCGCCTGCGCCATCATCAACCTCGGACACAGCATGCGTATGACCGTCATCGCCGAATGCGTCGAGACCGAAGCGCAACTTAATTTCCTGCGCCAGCAAGGCTGCGATGAGATGCAGGGCTATTGTTTTAGCAAGCCCCTGCCGCCTGCGGAATTTGCTGAGTTGCTGATTTCGGGTAAGAGCTTGGCGGTGGGGGGTGGGGTGGCTGCGCCGATATTGATAGCCACTTCACGTTCTCAACCTTCACCGCCGCTTTAGATTTTTTTATTTTTCTTACCCTCTCCCCCAGCCCCACTCCCCCCTAGAAATCGCCGTGGCCGATACCGGCATCGGCATCGCCCGCGCCGACCTGTTCAAATTATTCCAGCCCTTCATTCAACTCGACACCTCGCTGGCGCGTCGCTACGAAGGCACTGGCTTGGGGCTGGTGATGGTGAAACGCTTGGCTGAGCTGCATGGCGGCAGTGTGCGTGTGCAGAGCGAGTTGGGCAAGGGGAGTTGTTTTGTGGCTTGGTTGCCGTTGGGGGGGCTCACACCCTCTCCCGCTGGCGGGAGAGGGTGTGTACAGCGGAGAGGGTGAGCGTTAAGAAGAGGAAATGATCGCAGTAAGACTAACCCTAACTCGCCGGCGGCGCGACTTTAATCACTTCATCCAGTGTCGTGACTCCGGCAGCAACTTTCATCGCACCAGAAATTCGCAGGGGCTTCATGCCTTCGCGATAGGCCACATCTCGAATACACGCAATGTCGGTAGCGGAGGTGACATGTTTGCGTATTTCGGGTGACATCAGCAGAATTTCATAAATGCCTATGCGCCCCTGATAGCCTGTCATGCGGCATTCGAGACAGCCTACTTCGTGCTGGAGTTGCGCTGGCCGTCCGGTTTTCCAAGGCGCGACCAGGCCATCCCACAGGGCGCTTTCATCGTCTTGTGGTGGCAAGGGTTGCTTGCAATGCGGGCACAGCGTTCGCACCAGACGCTGCGCCATGATGCCCAGCACCGTGGCATTAATCATAAAGGGTGCAACGCCCAGATCAAGCAGACGGGTGATAGCAGACGGGGCATCGTTGGTGTGCAAAGTTGAGAGCACCAGATGGCCAGTTAGCGCGGCTTGTATGGCCATGTCGGCAGTTTCCAGGTCGCGGATCTCGCCCACCATGATGATGTCGGGGTCTTGCCGCATCAACGCGCGCAGCCCATCCACAAAACTAAGCTGGATGCCGGACTGGACTTGCATTTGATTGAATGCGGATTCGACCATTTCGATCGGGTCTTCGATGGTGCACACGTTGACTTCGGGTGTGGCCAGATGTTTGAGCGTGGAATACAGCGTGGTGGTTTTGCCTGAGCCGGTGGGGCCGGTGACCAGAATAATGCCGTTGGGCTGCGCCGTCATTTGCCGCCAGCGAGCGCTGTCTTCATCAGAAAATCCTAGTTCGGAAAAGTCGCGCACTAAGACTTCTGGGTCGAAAATTCGCATCACTAATTTTTCGCCAAAGGCCGTGGGCAAAGTGGATAAGCGCAGCTCGACTTCCTGTCCTTCGGCGGTGCGTGTCTTAATGCGGCCATCTTGCGGCCGGCGCTTCTCGATGACATCCATGCGGCCTAGCAATTTGATGCGGCTGGTCATGGCGGTCATCACTGACATGGGAATCTGATACACCTGATGCAGCACACCATCAATGCGAAAGCGCACGATGCCGATTTCGCGCCTAGGCTCGATGTGTATGTCCGAGGCGCGTTGCTCGAAGGCGTACTGCCACAGCCAATCCACGATGTGGACGATGTGTTGATCGTTGGCATCGAATTGTTGGTTGGTCTTGCCCAGATCCACCAATTGTTCAAACGAAGCTTGCCCGGATTTACTCTGACGGTTATTTTGCGCCGCATTTTTTACCGAGCGCGCCAGATTGTAAAATTCGACCAAGTAGCGGCTGATGCTTTCTGGTGTGGCAATGACGCGGCGTATATCGCGCCGCAACAGTTGCTTAATCACCGCCTCCCAGTCGCGCAAAAAAGGCTCAGAAGTGGCAATGACCACCTCGTGCTGCGTCAGCCTTACCGGCAGAATGCCGAAACGCGCGGCATAGTCATTGGACATGGTGTCGGCCACGGCTGAAAAATCTATTTTCAGCGGGTCAATGTGGAAATATTCGAGACCGACTTTTGACGCCAGCCATTCTGTCAGAGCTTCTGAGTGCAGCAGTTTATGCGGTGGGGAGGGGGTTTTCCAATTCTGTGCGGCAATGACGGAAAGCGGATGTGCGTCGTTGCGGTGTGCGCGCCGACTGGCGATGAGCGAGTCGGCAGCAGTCTGATCTACCATGCCATCGGCCACCAACATCGTGAGCACTTCCGGCAGGCTTAATTTGTGTTCTTTGCTTGATGGTTTTGTCACGTACCCTCCTCCCCTATTGTCTGTGCAAGACTATATGGTTATTGCCGCCACCGCAATAAACCCATTCAAACCCATTCAAATTGCCGCAGGGAATGGCCTCGCGTTGATGTAGCCTGGTCTAATTCCGTAGTTTTGTAAGTTGGGCAACAGCTTTATGGTTGGACAGACTCACCACCGACGGGCGTAACCCAACATGACTTTAAAAATTCATGGTACGTCAGCTTGGGTTTTACTATTAGTTATTGTTATTGCATATTGAAAGGCAATCTTTTAATATGCAAGGATGATTAACCGAAGACTTCTCCCCGCTATTGAGTATTCACTGGCCGAATTTCCGGCGGTTGCGCTTCTCGGTCCACGACAGGCTGGCAAAACTACGCTGGCAAGAATCGCAGCTAACAAGTATCCCGGCAGTTTGTATCTTGACCTTGAGCGGCCATCCGATTTGGCCAAGCTCACCGACCCCGAATTTTTTTTGTCGCGTCATGCCGATCAACTTATCGTGCTGGATGAAATTCAACGCCAGCCGGAATTGTTCGCCGTGTTGCGCGCACTGATTGATGAGAAGCGTACGCCGGGTCGCTTTCTATTGTTGGGGTCGGCCTCGCCGCAACTGTTGCGACAAGCATCGGAGTCGTTGGCGGGCAGAATCTCTTTCCATGAGCTTACACCTTTCGATATAAGCGAAGTCCGCCCCAGCCATTCTGCATTACAAGATTTCTGGCTGCGTGGTGGGTATCCCTTGAGCTGGCTGGCACAATCGGATAAGTCCTCTTTTGCCTGGCGTGAGTCTTTCATTGCCACGCACTTGGAGCGCGACATTCCATCCTTCGGCATTCGTGTGCCGGGCACGACTCTGCGGCGCTTCTGGCAAATGCTGGCTCACCTGCACGGCCAATTGTGGAACGCCTCCCGATTGGCAACAGGGTTCGGCGTGTCGGCACCAACGGTTCAGCATTATCTGGACATACTGGAGGCGACTTATATGCTGCGCCGACTGCCACCACTTAAGGCCAACCTCGGCAAACGCCTAGTGAAATCGCCCAAAGTCTATTTGCGCGACAGCGGCATACTGCACGCATTGCTAGGCATTGCCAGCCTAGACGATTTGGCCGGCCATCCAATTGTGGGCGCGTCGTGGGAAGGATGGGTAGTAGAGCAGATCGCCCAATTGATCGCGCCACAATGGCAACTCTCGTTCTATCGCACGGCGAGCGGTGCTGAGATGGATGTGGTGGCCGAACGCGGCAAGAAAAAAATCGGCTTTGAAATTAAATTTTCCAGCGCACCCGCACCCAGCAAAGGATTCTGGTCTGCCATATCAGACTTGAAGCTAAACCACACCTACATCGTCGCTCCAGTAGAGCAAGGCTATCCACTCGCTCCGAATGTAGAAGTCGTTGCGGCGGCAGAGTTGGTCAAGGTGTTGCAGGGAATTTGAGCGGACGTTTAATTGCATACTCAGATGATCCGATTTCAGTCTGCGCCACTCATTCCGCATCTTTCACGTAAAATAGTAGCCGCTTCTTTAATACCGGGATCGCCCCATGACTCTTACCGCTCTCTCCGCACTGTCGCCGCTGGATGGCCGCTACCACGGCAAGGTTGATGCCTTGCGTCCTTACTTCAGCGAATTCGGCTTGATTCGTTATCGCGTTCTGATCGAAATCGAATGGCTCAAAGCCTTGAGTGCAGCGCCCGCTATCGTAGAAATTGCGCCGTTCTCCGCCGCCACGATCCAGCAGTTAAATGAGCTAAGTGCCCATTTCAGCGAGGCCGATGCGGAACAAATTAAGACGATCGAAAAGCGCACCAACCATGATGTCAAGGCGGTTGAATATTGGCTGCGCGAAAAATTATCGGTCAATCCAGAAACCGCAAAAGTGCTAGAATTTATTCACTTCGCCTGCACTTCGGAGGACATCAATAATCTGAGTCATGCGCTGATGTTAATGACCGGGCGCAACGAGTTGATGTTGCCCACGCTGGATGTGTTAATCAAGCGCTTGCACAAGTTGGCGCAGCAGTTGGCTGAGCTACCCATGCTGTGCCGCACTCACGGCCAGACTGCCACGCCCAGCACATTGGGTAAGGAGATGGCGAATGTGGTGCATCGCTTGCAACGTGCGCGCGAACGCTTGGCAATAGTTGAAATTCTGGGAAAATTTAATGGCGCAGTGGGCAACTACAACGCACATTTGGCGGCTTATCCGAATGTGGATTGGGAGATCTTGGCGCAGAATTTTGTCAGCGCTCAAGGGATTGTTTTCAACCCCTACACCATCCAGATCGAGCCGCATGATTACATGGCCGAACTGTTCGATGCTTATGCGCGCATCAATACCATTTTGATTGATCTCAATCGCGACATCTGGGGCTATATCTCGCTGGGATATTTCAAGCAGAAAGTGGTGGCGGGCGAGGTCGGTTCTTCGACCATGCCGCACAAGGTGAACCCCATAGATTTTGAAAATTCGGAAGGCAATCTCGGCTTGGCTAATGCCATGCTGCACCATTTTTCCGAGAAGCTGCCGATCTCGCGCTGGCAGCGCGATCTAACCGATTCTACGGTATTGCGTAATATGGGTGTGGCGCTGGGCTATACGCTGCTGGCCTACGAATCGTGCTTGAAGGGCTTGAACAAATTGGAGGCAAATCCGCAACGATTAGCAGAAGACCTGGACAATAGTTGGGAGGTATTGGCCGAACCTATTCAAACCGTGATGCGTCGCTACAACATAGAAAATGCTTACGACAAACTCAAGGAGTTAACGCGCGGCAAGGGCGGAATTAATCGCGACAGCTTGCGCGCATTCATACAAACGTTGAATATGCCGGCAGCGGAAAAAAAACGTTTGTCAGAACTGACACCCGAAACTTATCTGGGCAAGGCCGGCGAATTAGCAAAACGTATATAGGGTTTATTGCAGCTGAATTTTTGCGACCAAGATAACCATAGGGAAATCACGTTGTAATTCCTTGCTGCTGAACCCCTTTAAATGCGTGCCCTCGTTGTATCCCACACGATCACCGACCTTGAGTTTGTCCAATTTTGGCCCGGCTATCCAAACCAAGCCGTATTTATTATTTTCTACTTGGATATAGGTATAGGCTAGCGTATGCAGCACTGCTAGCGCTTTGCCTTCATTGGGTAGGCGCATTAATACCGCCATTCGATCGCGTTTTACTCGGCGCGCTTGAGCGGTAAGCGTATCTTCTCTACTACCCCAAAAGCCATAGTCTCCAGCGCTATTGCGTTCGGCATAAACAACGCTGGCAAGATTGCCATCAGGGTAGGCACCTCCGATAACATAGGTGTAATTCTTGTTTGCAACGAGGCTGAAAGTGCCGCGAGGTTGGTCAAGAAAGGTGGTGGGTCGCCACGGCTCAAGCCGACCATCTTTGCCAACTTTGGTGTGCTCGATGCTATCAATATATTTGGGACCAAAAAATCCACCCAGCGCATAGATCTCATTGCCATAAGCGATGCTTTCGTGTCCCCAGCGAGGTTGCCTCATCGGTGTCGTGGCCTGCCACGGTTGTAAATTTCCGTTTTCCATGGGGCGCGACCACTCTATATCGGCAATACTGTTTCCGTCATTGCGGTGACCGCCGATTACAAAGAAAGTGTCGCCCACTTTTTGTACGGTATTAATATAACGCGGGACTGTCAGTATTTGCGGGTCAAGTTGCCATTCGCCCAAAGTGCCATCGGGCTGCCATTCCGCGTGCTCAACCGAATCAAGCAACACCCCACCAAAGCCGCCAAATGCATACAAGGCTTTGTCGGTGGCGAGGAGCTTGTTGCAGCGACGTCCGACCACCATTTCGTTTTTTTCCAACTGCCACGGACCGAGCGACCCATCTGCAAGAATTTCGGCGCGCTCTACAGAGTGCAATAAATTCTGATCGGCGGGGCCGTTGCCACCACCTGCAACATAAATATAATTACCACGCACCACCGCTTCCATAAAACCGCGTTCTACGTTCAGTTTGGGGCCAACCTGCCATGGGTCTAGTGACCCATCTTCTTGTATGGAGGCGTATTCGGTAGAGGATAAGGCTTCGCCGTTATTGCCGCCGATGACATAAATATTATTGTGGACTATGACAGACGCGGCACCATTGCGCGGGGAGATCATAGAGAACGCTTCTTTCCAATCGGCAATCCACACGTGTGACGTGCAGCCAGACAGCAGCAGCGCCATGCCGATGAAGCATATTTTTAAAGGAAAAAGCACTGTTGTCCCCTCGCAGCCATTGCTAGCAAATAGATTGTGGTTTTTCTAATTGGTTAGAGCGCAGAATGCCCGTGAAACAAAATGCAGTCAATAATAATTTTGTGAATTTTTAAGAGGGGTAAAGCGGCAATTTACCCTTTAATTTCCGACATGCCGCGCTGAAAAACTTTAACGGCGTTGCGCCCCATTTTTTTCGCGTGGTACATTGCGGTGTCGGCATTCTTGACTAGCAACTTTTCTTCGTCACCATGTGTGGGATACACGGCAATGCCTATGCTGGAGGAGATGGTAAGGTTGTGGCCGGCCAATGTAAAAGGGCGGTTGAGGGCGAGACGAATTTTTTCACCAACTATGCTCGCATCATGCGCCGCTTCGATGGTGGGTAGCAGTACAACAAACTCGTCGCCACCCAAACGCGCGGCGGTATCCGATTCACGCAGACAATCCTGGATGCGTTGCGCCGCCTCCTTCAGCAACTGATCGCCCACGCCGTGACCATAGGTGTCGTTTATCGGCTTGAATTTATCCAGATCAATGAACATCAGCGCTAGATATTCTTTATGCCGTTGTGCTGCGGAGATTGCTTGCCGCAGGCGGTCGTTGAATAAGGCGCGGTTGGGTAGGAGCGTAAGCGCATCATATTGCGCCATGCGGCTCATATGCTCTTCTATATCTTTGCGTTCGCTGATGTCAATGGCAATGCCGCACAAGGCATAAATGCGACCATCATTGCTTGGTAATGGTTGCTTGACCGACAAAAATACATTGGCCTCGCCAGTCAGTTGATTGAAATTGATCTCTTCATTTTGTGCGGCTTCTCCATTTAGCAACACGCGCAAATCGCTCTCCCGCATTTCAGCAGCCGTATCAGCATCAAAAAATTTGTGGTCATCGTAGCCCACAATTTCCTCCATGGGCGCAGCGAAACGCTCGCGTAGCAAACGATTGGCGAACAGATAACGACTTTGTTTGTCCTTAGTGTAAATATAGGCGGGTACGTTTTCCAGAATATTGGAAAGAAGTTTTTCGTTAGCCTTGAGTGCTTGATCGGCATAGCTGCGGTCTAGCGCGATTCCTGCCAGCTTGGCTGTTTGCTCGATCAGTCGTATTTCATTCTTACTCGGCAGGTGTACCTGCCGATAGTAAATATCGAAGATACCCAACACTTTGCCAGAAGCTGAACGTATCGGTTCCGACCAGCATGCACCCAGCATTGCCTGCTGAGCGAGATTTTTATAATTTATCCAGTATGGATGCGTAGCTATATCTTCTGCGACGACTCGTTGCCCGGTAAATGCCGCCGTGCCGCAAGTGCTCATGCCGAGGCCGATTTCGCTGCCATTGATGGTGGAGTGATAGAGGTCGGGCAGGCTGGGCGCTGCGCTCACCAGCAGATGTTTGCCCTCGCCATCAATCAGCAAAATGCTGCAGCGCATTTCAGCTTGCGCTTGCTCTACGCCATGCACAATGGCAGCCAGAATAACAGCCAGTGGTTTGTCATAAGCAAGCAATTCCAGCACCTGGTAGCGAGCTTGCTCCTGTTGCGCTGATTGCTTGCGTTCGGCGATGCTGCGTACCAGCTTGCGTCGGATATGAATGGTGCATGCTGCCGCGATAACAGCACTACTAAATAGCAGCAAGGAAATTATTAACACCAGTCCTCCCCCAATGATTAGCTACGATACACCACAAAGCGTTGGGCATATCAAGATATGTGGTGCCAGTTGCCAAAGGATAATTGCTGAATGGAATGTAATGTAATCCGCGTGTTTGCTTATGCCTGCGCGCACTGCATTCTTCTGCGCCACAGCTTAAGCTAGAGCCAGACTAAATCATTCGGATGATAATGTATTGACTTATGCTCGTGAAATAGGGAAAATGCGCCCGCTTTTTGTCGCCTTGAGCACAGGAGCAATGCTCTAGGTGCTCTGGATGAATGATTCAACTAATACGACCATAAGCCACGCATACAGCAAGGCAGTACGCTGGCAGGTCATCGCAACAGCCCTTGTAGCAATCTCATCCTTTGCGTTCGCTGGAGTCCACGCGGCGTTTTCCGCTGTGGTGGGAGGGGCGGCTGTTATCGTCGGCAGTTATGCGGGCGTGGCGGTTACCACGAAAAGTCGTGGCACAGATCCGGGCGGATTATTGATTACTTTGCTCAAGGCCGAGGCAATCAAAATAATAGTGATTGTGTTGTTGTTGTTGGCGATATATAAATTTTATGCAGGGCTGGTTCCACTGGCTCTGATAGGTGGGTTGGCAGGTGCGGCGCTGATTGCGGGCGCAGGGTTGCGCAACATAAATAATTAGGATTTTGGATGGCTACTGAACAAGTATTGACACCTTCAAGCTACATCGAGCATCACTTGGCTTTTAACGCCAAGCCGGTCGGCGATGGTGGTTTTTGGACGCTGCACATTGATACGCTAGTGGTTTCCGGTTTACTCGGTTTGCTGGTGTTTGGCTTGATGTGGCTGGTGGTGCGCGGTGCAACATCCGGCGTGCCAAACAAACGCCAGGCATTCGTCGAGTTGCTGGTGGAATTTGTTGACAATCAGGTCAAGGGAATTTTTCACGGTAACCGCCACGTTTTTGTCGCGCCACTGGCGCTGACGGTGTTTGTTTGGGTGTTGGTGATGAACGCCATGGATTTTTTGCCGATAGATATTATGGCGTGGATTTATCATAACGTGTTCGGTCAGGATCATTGGCGTGCCGTGCCGACTTCAGACATCAACACAACTTTTGCGCTGGCGTTGACAGTTTGGTTCTTGATGATTTTCTTCAACATCAAGGTCAAGGGTCTGGGTGGTTGGATACATGAATTATTCTGTGCGCCATTTGGCGCGAACCCTCTAGTATGGCCGGCGAATTTCCTGTTCAACCTGATTGAATATGTATCTAAGCCGCTTTCTCATTCGTTGCGCTTGTTCGGCAATATGTATGCCGGCGAGGTTATCTTTTTGCTACTCGGCATGTGGGCCGCTACCGGCTTGGCTGGCACAATATTTGGCGCGGTGCTAAGCGCGGGCTGGGGAATATTCCATATTCTTATCGTCGTCTTGCAAGCGTTCATCTTTATGATGCTGACCGTTGTTTATCTCGCGATGGCGCATGAGAGTCACTAGTTTTAAATTAACCGCAACATAATCGAAAGGAAGCAAAATGGAAAACATGCAATTTATGGCGCTCATCCAGGCGTACACAGGTGTTGGTATTGGTTTGATCATCGGCTTGGGCGCTGCCGGCGCTTGTATCGGCATTGGTATTATGTGCGCCGCTTTCTTGGAAGGCGCAGCTCGTCAGCCAGAAATGATCCCAACTCTGCAAGGCAAAGTGTTTCTATTGCTTGGTTTGATTGACGCTTCGTTCATTATTGGTGTGGGTCTGGCCATGATGTTTGCGTTCGCCAACCCGTTGCTGGCAGTGGTTCAGTAATTCACTGATTCGTGTCATGGCCGCTTGGCTAAAATCAGACAAGGAACAGAAATGAACATTAATTTAACATTGATCTCGCAGGCTTTATCGTTTGCCATACTGATATGGTTTACGGTGAAGTTCGTATGGCCGCCTTTACTGGCTGCAATCGAAGCGCGCCAAAAAACTATCGCTGAAGGATTGGCTGCGGCCGAGCGCGGCAAGACCGATCTCGACTTGGCGGCCAAGCGCTCTTCCGAAGTCATTCGCGAAGCCAAAGAAAAGACTGCCGAGATCGTTGCGCTGGGCGAAAAGCGCGCCAGCGAAATTATCGAAGAAGCCAAGGCGCAAGCCAAGGCTGAGGGTGATCGCATCATTGCCGGAGCTAAAGCTGAAATTGAACAGGAAGTTTTTCGTGCCAAAGAGCAATTGCGTACGCAGGTAACTGCGGTTGCATTGGCGGGCGCTGGAAAAATACTGGGTCGTGAGATTGATGCCAAGGCGCATAACGATTTGCTGGAAAAATTGGTCAAGGAAATTTAATCGCCATGGCTGAATCCATTACCGTCGCTCGCCCCTACGCTCAAGCCGCTTTTGATGAGGCGCGCAAACTCGGCAATCTTAAAGGCTGGTCAGATACCTTGCAAACCTTGGCGCAAGCTTTGAGCAATGCCGAGGTGTATGCAGTTGTCACCAGCCCGCGTGTCATCCGCAGCCAACTGGAAGCGCTGATGTTAGCCTTGTGTGGTGACAGTATCAGCAAGAGTGAGCAAAATTTTATCAAGCTGCTGGTCGAGAGTCAGCGGCTGACTTTGTTGCCGGAAATGGTGGCGCACTTCGAGGCGTTACGCGCAGAAGAAGAGAAAAGTGTGGACGTGCTGGTGACTGCCGCATTTGAGCTGAACGAAGCGCAAAAACAAAAAATGACGATCGCGCTAAAAAAGCGCTTGGGCCGTGAAATTAAATTGAGTTGTGCAGTAGATAACAAATTGCTGGGCGGCGCGATTATTCGCGCCGGAGACAAAGTTATAGATGGTTCCGCGCGCAGCCAGCTTTCGGAATTAGCCAACGCCTTGGCTTAACAGATTTATTGAATTGAAATTGAGGAAATGCAGATGAAGCTCAACCCTTCTGAAATTAGTAATTTGATTCGTAGCCGTATCGAAAATTTCGAGTCGCTGACGCAGGCGCGCACCGAAGGTACGGTGATCAGCGTAACCGACGGTATCGTGCGTGTGCATGGTTTGTCAGATGTGATGCAGGGCGAGATGCTGGAGTTTCCCGGCAACACTTTCGGTCTGGCGCTCAACCTGGAGCGTGACTCGGTTGGCGCGGTGGTGTTGGGTGAATACGAACATATCACCGAAGGCGATACGGTCAAATGTACTGGCCGTATTTTGGAAGTGCCAGTCGGCCCTGAGCTGTTGGGTCGTGTGGTCAATGCCTTGGGTCAGCCGATAGATGGCAAAGGCCCGATCAACGCCAAGCTGACTGACAAGATTGAAAAAGTAGCACCCGGCGTGATTGATCGTAAGTCGGTATCGCAGCCGGTGCAGACTGGCCTCAAGGCAATTGACTCTATGGTGCCGGTTGGTCGCGGTCAGCGCGAACTGATTATCGGTGATCGCCAGACAGGTAAGACAGCTGTTGCCGTGGATGCCATCATCAACCAGAAGGGTCAGAACATGACCTGCGTTTACGTCGCGATTGGCCAGAAGGCTTCGACCATCGCCAACGTGGTACGCAAACTGGAAGAACACGGCGCGATGAAATACACCATCGTCGTGGTCGCCACGGCTTCTGATTCTGCCGCCATGCAATTCCTCGCACCTTACGCCGGTTGCACCATGGGCGAGTACTACCGCGACCGCGGTCAGGATGCGCTGATTGTTTATGATGACTTGACCAAACAAGCTTGGGCGTATCGTCAGATTTCCCTGTTGCTGCGCCGTCCGCCGGGTCGTGAAGCATATCCAGGCGACGTGTTCTATTTGCACTCGCGTCTGCTGGAGCGCGCCGCTCGTGTGAACGAAGAATATGTAGAGAAGTTTACCAAGGGCGAAGTCAAAGGCAAGACCGGTTCATTGACCGCGCTGCCGGTGATTGAAACTGCTGCCGGTGACGTGTCTGCCTTCGTACCGACCAACGTGATTTCAATTACCGACGGCCAGATATTTTTGGAAACCGATTTGTTCAACGCCGGTATTCGTCCTGCGATCAACGCCGGTATTTCGGTGTCGCGTGTGGGTGGTGCAGCGCAGACTAAAGTCATTAAAAAGCTGGGCGGCGGTGTGCGTCTGGCATTGGCGCAATATCGTGAGTTGGCCGCGTTTGCGCAGTTTGCTTCCGATCTGGATGAAGCGACGCGCAAGCAACTGGAGCGTGGTCGCATGGTGACCGAGCTGATGAAACAAGCACAGTACGCACCGTTGTCGGTAGCGGAAATGGCGGTGACATTGTTCGCGATCAACAAAGGTTCATTTGATGATGTGGCGGTGAACAAGGCGCTGGCGTTTGAATCTGCGCTGCATTCATTCCTCAAGTCGCAGCATAAGGCTTTGATGGATGCGATTGAAGCCAGCAAGGATTTATCTGCCGACAATGAAAAAGTGCTGGTAGCGGCGATTGAAAAATTCAAAACTACCGCCGTTTATTAAGCGCTAGTTCATCAATAATTCAGGATTGCGATAATGGCGGGTAGCAAAGAAATACGCACCAAGATCAAGAGCGTTGAAAACACGCGCAAGATCACGCGCGCGATGGAAATGGTGGCAGCATCGAAAATGCGTAAGGCGCAGGAGCGCATGCGCGCCTCACGTCCTTACGCGGAAAAAATTCGTCAGGTTGCAGCGCATTTGTCGCGCGCCAACCCGGAGTACAAACACCCATTTCTGGTTAAGCGCGATACCATCAAAAATATCGGCGTGATTGTTATTACATCGGACAAAGGCTTGTGCGGTGGACTGAATACCAACATCCTGCGCTTGGTGGTTGCGCGCATGAAGGAATGGGAAAGCGAAGGAAAAGGCATCAGCGTGTGTCCGATCGGCAACAAGGGCTTTAGCTTTATGACGCGCATAGGCGCAAAAGTTAAATCACACTTGATCGGTCTGGGCGATACACCGCATATCGAAAAATTGATTGGTGCGGTCAAGGTCATGCTGGATGCTTATACCGCTGGTGAAATTGATGCTATATATCTGGGCTACAACGACTTCATCAACACCATGAAGCAAGAGACCAAGATAGAGCAACTGTTGCCGTTGACCGATGCACAGTTGGGCGAGCCCAGTGGCAGCAAGGACAATTGGGATTACATTTACGAGCCAGAAGCCAAGCCGGTGATAGACCAATTGATGCTGCGTTATGTAGAATCGCTGGTTTACTCGGCGGTGACCGAGAATCAGGCAT
Source organism: Gallionellaceae bacterium (assembly GCA_031420875.1). Lineage (GTDB taxonomy): Bacteria > Pseudomonadota > Gammaproteobacteria > Burkholderiales > Gallionellaceae > Nitrotoga. The sequence goes on from JANONO010000176.1 coordinate 17,939, forward strand.
CCGAGCAAAGTTCGCGCATGGTGGCCATGAAGGCCGCGTCTGATAACGCCAAGAGCGTGATCAGCGAATTGAAGCTGGTGTATAACAAGGCGCGCCAGGCTGCGATTACCAAGGAAATTTCAGAGATTGTAGGCGGCGCAGCGGCAGTTTAATGTGAGCCTCGCGCAGCGAATCCTTGTCCCCCGTCGCCTGCTTGCGGGAGAGGGCTAGGGAGAGGGAAATTCAAGAATTAATTTAGAGTTAGATGGGGAATCCGAAAATGAGTCAAGGAAAAATTGTTCAGTGTATCGGCGCGGTGGTGGACGTTGAATTCCCGCGCGATCAGGTACCAAATGTATATGACGCGCTGACCGTGCCAGGTGATGGCAACTCAGTTGCTGAAAAAGGACTGACCCTGGAAGTGCAGCAGCAAATTGGCGACGGCGTAGTGCGTACCATTGCCATGGGTTCCTCCGACGGTCTGCGGCGCGGCATGGCTGTGCTCAACAGCGGCAAGCCGATTTCTGTGCCTGTTGGCCACGGCACGCTGGGTCGCATCATGGACGTACTCGGTCGCCCGATTGACGAAGTCGGCGAAGTAAAATGCACCGAGCGCCGTTCCATTCATCAGAAAGCCCCCAAGTTTGACGAACTGTCACCCTCCGTCGATTTGCTGGAAACCGGCATCAAGGTGATTGACTTGATTTGTCCGTTCGCTAAAGGCGGTAAGGTTGGTCTGTTCGGCGGCGCCGGTGTAGGCAAGACCGTGAACATGCTGGAGCTGATTAACAACATCGCCAAGCAACACGCCGGTTTGTCTGTATTCGCCGGTGTGGGTGAGCGTACTCGTGAAGGTAACGACTTCTATCACGAAATGTCGGAAGCGGGCGTTATCAAACTGGATAACTTACCAGAGTCAAAAGTAGCCATGGTGTTCGGCCAGATGAACGAGCCGCCCGGCAACCGTCTGCGCGTGGCGTTGTCCGGTCTGACCATGGCGGAATATTTCCGTGACGAAGGCCGCGACATTCTGTTCTTTGTGGACAACATTTATCGCTTTACCTTGGCCGGTACCGAAGTGTCCGCGCTGTTGGGTCGTATGCCTTCCGCCGTGGGTTATCAGCCTACACTGGCCGAAGAAATGGGCCGCTTGCAAGAGCGCATTACCTCGACCAAGACTGGTTCGATCACCTCCATTCAAGCAGTGTATGTACCTGCCGATGACTTGACCGATCCATCTCCTGCGACCACTTTCTTGCACCTAGACTCCACCGTTGTGTTGTCGCGTGATATTGCCTCGCTGGGTATTTACCCGGCTGTGGATCCACTCGATTCCACTTCGCGTCAGCTTGATCCGTTGGTGGTGGGTGAAGAGCATTACAACGTGGCGCGCGGTGTGAAACAAACCCTGCAACGCTACAAAGAATTGCGCGACATCATTGCCATTCTGGGCATGGACGAATTGGCTCCTGAAGACAAACTGGCCGTGGCGCGCGCGCGTAAAATTCAGCGCTTCCTGTCGCAGCCGTTCCACGTCGCCGAAGTATTTACCGGTAGCCCAGGCAAATACGTGACGTTGAAAGATACCATCAAAGGTTTCAAGGGCATCGTTAATGGTGACTACGATCACTTGCCAGAGCAGGCGTTTTACATGGTCGGCGGCATTGAAGAAGCCGTGGAAAAAGCCAAAACTATGTAACAAACGCCCGACGGCGTTTTAAGGAAAAATATGGCAATGACAGTACATGTTGATGTAGTAAGCGCGGAAAAATCCATCTTCTCTGGCCTCGCGGAAATTATCATCGTTCCGGGCGAGCAGGGTGAACTGGGAATTTATCCGCGCCACACGCCGCTGTTGACGCGCATCAAGCCCGGCTCGGTACGCATCAAAGTGCCGGATCAGGAAGAATATACCTTGATTTACGTTTCTGGCGGCATGCTGGAAGTGCAACCCAACGTAGTTACCATCCTGAGCGATACCGCTATTCGTGGTGCTGATCTGGACGAAGCGCGCGCACTGGAAGCTAAGAGCGCCGCAGAAGAAGCGATGAAGAATCGCACTTCTGATATTGATTACGCTCATGCGCAAGCTGAACTGTCCGAAGCGGTCGCGCAGTTGCAGGCGATACAGAAACTACGCAAGCAACGCCACTAAACAGTATTAGTGTGGCAATTGAAGTGTGAATTATAAAAAGCGGCTTAGGCCGCTTTTTTGTTAACCAGGTTTACCATAGGCCTGTCATTCTTGCGTAGGCGCATGAGCGCTAACTTAAGGGCACTTCTTGTGGGGCTTATGTTTTTGCTGGATTCCCGCCTGCGTGGGAATGACGGGCTAATGGGAAATATCGGTTAATTTAAAAAATAAGCGGGGAATCAGCAAATGAAAATGAGCATGAAGATAATTAGAATAGGTATGACCTTGATCTTGACCGCCTGCGGCGGCGGAGAAAAAGTTGCCTCAGTCAGTGAAATTTCAATACAGAAGCAAGTAGATTTAGCCAAGGCGACCCTGCAACAAAAGGCCGATGAGTTGGCGCGACAAGCCTCTATGTCCCCGCCTCCGCCCGCAGAAAAAAGGAAGTAATCCCCCCCCTTTTTCGGTGTGATCAAGTTGGCTTTCATGCTTGTCGCTAATTAAGCGGTTGCTGGTAAAGCTGTTCAATAATGGCCGGATTTTCTAGGGTCGAGATGTCTTGTGTGATTTCCCCGCCTTGAGCGATGGTACGCAGCAAACGGCGCATGATTTTACCGGAGCGGGTCTTGGGTAAATTGTCGCCGAATCGAATATCGTCTGGTTTGGCGATAGGGCCGAGTTCTTTGCTGACCCAGTTACGCAGATTTTCTACGATTATTTTTGCAGCAGCATCATCCGTGGGGCGCTGACCTTTTAGCACCACGAAGGCGACGATGGCCTCACCTTTGATATCGTGCGGCTTGCCTACTACAGCCGCTTCCGCCACCAACGGATTGGCCACCAGTGCCGATTCAATTTCCATCGTTCCCAAGCGGTGGCCGGATACTTTCAGCACATCGTCTATGCGCCCCATAATCCAAAAATATCCATCTTGATCGCGGTGTGCGGAATCTCCGGCTAAATAAGCGCCCTTCATGTCCTTTGGAAAGTATGATGTTTGATAGCGTTCTGGGTCGCCCCAGATGGTACGGATTTGCGAGGGGAAGGGGCGAGTGATAACCAAAAATCCGCCGTTTGTTCCGGGCAGTTCATCGCCCGTCTCGTTGACGATGGTGGCCATGATGCCGGGCAAGGGCAGGGTGCAGGAGCCGGGTTTGGTGGCCACTGCACCGGGCAGGGGCGCGATCATATGGCAGCCAGTTTCGGTTTGCCACCAAGTATCTACAATCGGGCAGCGCGACTGGCCGACTTGAGTGT
>JANONO010000177.1:0-2377 GCA_031420875.1 Gallionellaceae bacterium
TAGTTGGGGTATCGCCCGCCACATAAAACCCCGTTATGTCTGCGACACTGATGGAGGTTTCAAGGTCTGTTGCCGCCTTATCAATCTGATCAAATAGATCATTCACATCACCCAGCTCATACCCTGCTCCCACAGAAAATATTCCGAACCGATCTTGACTATCTTCCCTACCTAACTGCGCCGCCGCAGCCGCCGGATTGGCGATGCTGGACATGATGGATTGATTGTTGCTGGACGATCCATAAGTCAGATTCTGGCCGGGCGGCAGATACACCGGGTCGGCATTCGCGTTGGTGCATAGCAGGAACGACAGAGTTACGAGTTTAAATTTGTGTTTCATAAACCTCCTCCTTTTTTATCGGTGCGTTTGGACAGTGTGAATGTATTTATCATCAGGGTGATTTCTCATTTTTGGATTGCTTGGTTGATGATTTATTTTTCGCTGCAAGTTCCGTGATCTGATCATTCAGGGTTTGCAGCTGAGCATCTTTCTCAGAAAGCTGCACCTCTTTTTCTAAGAGTAGCGCGTCTTTCTTGGCAAGCAGTGTATCTTTTTCTGTGAGCTGAGCATTGATATCGGAGAACTGTATCTCTTGCTCACGGAGTTTGGCATTGGCCTGCTGCAAGGCATCACTGGCCTCTTTCTGACGCTTCTTCAAATCCAGACTTTGGTCATTTATAGCACCGGCTTCCTGCTTCGACTTCTGCTGACCCAGCACGACTTCTCCGGCAACATGCGCTATCTCTTCTGCCTGCTTTTCTATGGGTCGATTGCGCAGATCGTTGTAACCTAATGCAGTTGAAATTCCGAGCAAGCGATTTTCCTCCTCCAACACAATGAGTTCTACGGATTTTTTAAGCTTGTTTTGCAAAGCCAACACACGCCTACTCACATAGCGCGCATGATTTGCAGCAAATAATGCATCGGCTCCGGCCAGTTGCACCAACTTCTCATCATGTGGGGTTTGGGCGATCCGATTCTGGGCATCCAGATAAACCCGCAGAGCCACCGCCAAAGTGACTGGCGCCAATTCTGCACCATCATTGCTCTTGGTTTCTTCGTTGATCACTTCGCTTTCATGCAACGCAGTATATTGAATAGCCCTAATGTCCAGGGCTTGCATCGTTTTGAGCAACTCGATTTTGTCTTTGTCTAGATTGCCCCCCTTTTCAAGCTCTACCTTTTCAATCAGGCTTGAAAGTTCGCTGAGGGTTTTTTCATATTCCTTTGGGAAAACAGTGGCGACATGATCTTTGTCCATCTGGCTTTTTAGGGCGAGTTCGTTGGTTAAACGACTTTTCACGATAGCCATCATGGTTTGACCTTTATCGAGAATGGCATCAGCCTTGGCAAGGTCGTTAATCAACTCATCCTTAGGTTTTTTCCCCACTGATTTCTGCGTATCACTCAAGATGTCGGATGCTTCGCGGAAATAATTAGGCGCAAGAAAAGGCATGTCATCTTTTTTTGCATTCTGGATGCGCTTTTCAAGCGCGGCCATGGCATCAGCCGCTGAGAGGGTGCTGTATTTAGTTAATTGTGCATCAGAAATCTTGATGGTTTTGCCTAGATCAGTTCCGCAGCTTACAAGCAGCAGACTGAGTAAACCACCGAAAATAAATTTACCTGTTTGATATTTTTGTTCGCGCATAGTGTTTTCCCTGTCTTTAAGTTGCCAGTTATCGGGTGATGGCTACAAGCTGGCGTGTACCATCATGCCTGATTGCATCTACAATGAGCGAGTGAAAATTTCTTCCTAAGTCACTTTTTCCTTCACAATTTACTAGGCGGATGAACTTAAGTATTGGCACTTGAATTTTTATCCCGCCCTGACTTTCCATTGCTCCTACACCGCAATCTTAAATATCACCTTGTGAATGTTACTGCTGCTGACTAACGGCGCATGTGCATCTTCGGGAAAAAAGATGCAGAAAGAATTAGGTGGTATGGCAATCCAACTCGTCGGAGTATCATAAAAAAACCGAATGTCTTTTTCAGCACTGTAGTCGGCCACCGGTTCACGGCAATCCGCCAGCGGCTTCCAGCCCATCTCATCCACGCCTTCCAGCACCAGTTGAATATCAATGTACTTGCGATGACATTCCAGTTGCGCCTCGGCACGAGTGCGCCCCGGCGCTTGCTCAACAATAGCGAACAAATCATCGCCGACAATGGGATGAATTCCTGGGGCTAACGCAAGCAGGTTGGTGCTGCGCATGAAGTCAAAAGCGCGTGGAAATAGCGGATGCAGGGTGGTGTAACAGTCGGCATTGGTGAGGGTGGAGAGGATCATTGTTGTTTATAAATTGAAATTTGGTTTAATAAATTCTCAATATTCTGAGCCATCACTTTAGCATCTAGATTTTGAATTTCACC
>JANONO010000178.1:0-2084 GCA_031420875.1 Gallionellaceae bacterium
GGCATGAAGAATGCCGAGGCTTTTGCGCTGGCTGTCAGCAATGCCGGGCTATGTATTGCCAGCGGCATGGCGCATGGTATAGATGCTGCCGCACATCGCGGCGGGCTGCGCGGAGCGTCTGCCAGCATAGCCGTGGTGGGCACTGGGCTGGATAAAATTTACCCGGCGGCCAATCGTGATCTGGCACATCAACTGGCACAGCATGGGGTGTTGATTTCCGAATTAGCGTTGGGTACGCCACCGCTGGCGGCAAATTTCCCGCGTCGCAATCGCATCATCAGCGGCTTGAGTTTGGGCTGTCTGGTCGTTGAAGCCTCGCTGCAAAGTGGTTCGCTGATTACCGCGCGCATGGCGCTGGAGCAGGGGCGCGATGTGTTCGCTATTCCCGGCTCTATCCACGCTCCGCAGACCAAAGGGTGTCATCATTTGATTAAGCAGGGTGCCAAGCTGGTGGAGTGCGCGCAGGATATTCTGGAGGAGTTAGGTCAATTCACCACTGGTTTAACTGCGCTCACCATCCAAGTAGAAAATCATCCCTTGTTCGAGCATTTAGGCTTTGATCCGATTGATCTGGACAATTTAAGTCAGCGTAGCGGCTTGACGATTGAGGCGCTATCCGCCATCCTGTTGCAACTAGAGTTGGACGGCGATGTCGCCACCTTGCCCGGTGGTTTGTATCAGCGCATAAATTAAAATCAATTTTTTGGGGTGCCATGTTCGATATTCTGATGTTTTTATTTGAGAGCTATTTTTATGCTGGCAACACCCCCGACCCCGATAAACTGTCCCTTAAGCTCAGCGCCGCTGGATTTGAAGACGACGATATAACACGCGCGCTGGATTGGCTGTCCGGTTTGAAGCAACTGACTCAGGCCGACTATCCCGCCTCAATTAACCAAAGTGGAGTGCGCTGTTATGCCGAGTTGGAAATGAAACGCATTAGCCCGGAGGCGCTGCGCTTCCTGACATTTTGGGAGCACAACAAAATCATCACACCCGTAGAGCGAGAAATGATCCTAGACCGTGCGCTCGTGCTAGGCCGCGAAAATTTACCATTGGATCGAGTCAAGCTGATTGCTCTCATGGTGTTATGGAATCAGCATCAAGAATTGGATCCGCTGGTAGTCGAAGATTTGTTGACCCCCTCCAACCCAAGCAATCTGCATTAATCTTAAAATATGGCAAGTAACCTACTGATCGTAGAATCCCCGGCCAAGGCCGTTACCCTAAAAAAATATCTGGGCAAGGACTTTGAGGTATTGGCTACCTACGGTCATGTGCGCGACTTGATCCCTAAATCGGGCGCGATTGATACCGAGCATGATTTTGCCATGCAGTACGAAATCATTGCGCGCAACAGCAAGCATGTGGACGCCATTGCCAAGGCCGCCGCCGCCGCCGATCACATCTATCTGGCACCCGACCCGGACCGTGAAGGGGAGGCCATCGCCTGGCATGTAGCCGAGCTGCTCAAGGGCAAGCGCGGCATGAAAAACAAAACCATGCAGCGCGTGGTGTTCTATGAGATCACCCAATCTGCGGTGCGCGAGGCGGTGGCCAAGCCGCGCGAAATTTCCATACCCTTGGTGAATGCACAACAGGCGCGGCGTGCGCTGGATTATCTGGTGGGTTTTAATCTTTCGCCGCTGTTGTGGCGCAAAATTCGCCCCGGCCTGTCAGCCGGACGGGTGCAAAGCCCGGCACTGCGTTTAATCGTGGAGCGCGAGCTGGAAATCGAAGCGTTCAAGTCACAGGAATATTGGACGGTGCATCTCGATAGCCAGAAAAATGCCCAGCCGTTCACGGCCAAGCTGTTTCAGTATCAAGGAAAAAAATTAGAACAACTGGGCATCCCCAGCGAGGCGGAATACAACAAGATTATTGCCAACATCAACGCCGCCAAATTGCCGCCGCGCGTGGTGCGCGTGGAAAAGAAGGCCAAACAACGCTACGCCGCCGCGCCGTTCACTACCTCCACCTTGCAGCAAGAAGCCTCGCGCAAGCTGGGCATGTCGGCCGACCGCACCATGCGTATCGCGCAACAACTGTACGAAGGCATAGACATCGGCGGTCAAACGGTGGGC
>JANONO010000179.1:0-2070 GCA_031420875.1 Gallionellaceae bacterium
CCCATTTGTTGCAATAATTTTCGCATGGTCGCTACATCATGCAAGTCTGGCATATTGCTTAACTGCAATTCACCTTGCGTTAACAGGCTGGCGCACATGATGGGCAGCGCTGCATTTTTTGCGCCTGAGATGCGGACTTCACCGCGTAACGGCGTACCGCCTTGTATTGCTAATTTTTGCATTGTTTATCCAAAATTCTTCACCACAGAGACACAGAGGCACAGAGAAAACCTTTGAGTCAGATGGTTGAGAACTGGTTTTCCTCTGTGTTCTCTGTGCCTCTGTGGTGCAATTGTTTTTCAGGTTTATTCTTATTTCTGCCACTCTTCAGGCGTAAATGTTTTCATGGACAGCGCATGAATTTCGTTACGCATTCTGTCCCCTAGGGTTTGATACACGCGCTGGTGGCGCTGTATGCGGCTCTTGCCCGCGAACTCTTCGCTCACTACCACCGCCTCAAAATGCGTACCGTCACCGTTGACCGTGAGGTAAGTGTGGGTCATGCCCTGCTCGATATTTTTCTGAATGCTCTCTGACGTAACCATTAGTGCCTCAATTTATAACCGGATTTCAATAATCCCAAGGTAAGCAGCACCAGCATCAGCAGGCATCCGCTCACCACCACCAAACTCATCCACGGGGAAACATCAGACAGTCCGAAAAATCCGTAACGGAAGCCGTCTATCATATAAAAAAATGGGTTGAAGCGCGACAACTGTTGCCAAAAAAGTGGCAACGAATGGATGGAATAAAACACGCCAGACAAAAAAGTCAGCGGCACAATAATGAAATTCTGGAAGCCGGCCAGTTGATCAAATTTTTCCGCCCAGATGCCCGCTATGATACCCAGAGAACCGAGCAAAGCGCTGCCCAGCACGGCAAACATTACTATCCATAACGGAGACTGCAACGGCGGCTGGGCGAACCACAGCGCCGCCAGATAAACACCTACGCCCACCACCAAGCCGCGCACGACCGATGCCAGCGCATAAGCCAGAAAAAATTCCAAATAAGAAATCGGTGCCAGCAGCACAAACACAATGTTGCCAGTAATCTTGGATTGAATCAGGCTAGACGAACTATTGGCAAACGCATTCTGCAACACCGACATCATCACCAGGCCGGGTATCAAAAAGGCGGTGTAACGCACCCCGGGATAAACCTCGACATGCTGTTCCAGCAGATGCGAAAAAATCAGCAGGTAAAGCAGTGACGTAAGAATTGGCGATAGCAAAGTCTGGAAAGCCACTTTCTGTACGCGCAGCAATTCCTTGAGGAACAATGCGTAGAAACTTGCGCTCACGATTTCACCACCTGTAAAAATACTTCTTCCAAATCTGCTTGCTGCATGGTCATCTCTAGCACCGTCACCCCAGCTATGCGCAATTCAGACAGCACTTGTTCCAATGCTTGATATGACGGCAATGCCAGCAAATAATCGTGATCTACTTGTTCAATTAACTGAGGCAATAGTGACGCAGGTAACGCAGATGAAAGTTTTAAACGCACACGGCAACCGGCGATGCTATTGAGCAGATTTTTGGTGCTGTCCAGTGCCACTACTCGTCCACTCTTAAGCATGGCAATGCGGTTGCATAATGCTTCCGCCTCTTCCAGATAATGTGTGGTCAACAGCACAGTATGCCCGTCGCGATTTAGTTGCTGAATAAATTTCCACATAGACTGGCGCAGCTCCACATCCACGCCGGCCGTCGGCTCGTCCAGCACGATGACCGGCGGTTTATGCACCAGCGCCTGCGCCACCAGCACGCGGCGCTTCATGCCGCCAGACAAGCGGCGCATATTGGTGTTGGCCTTATCGGTCAAATCCAAATGGTGCATGATCTCATCTATCCAGCCATCGTTGTGTCGAACACCAAAGTAGCCAGATTGAAAACGCAGTGCTTCACGCACGGTAAAAAATGGATCGAACACCAGTTCCTGCGGAACAACACCCAACAAGCGACGGCTGGAGCGGTATTGCTTAACCACGTCATGGCCGAGCACGAATAGCTGCCCCTCATCCGGCAACGCCAATCCGGCCAGCAAGTTAATCAGCGTGGTTTTACC
>JANONO010000180.1:0-3533 GCA_031420875.1 Gallionellaceae bacterium
GGGTGTTGCGGTAGTATTGTTCAAACTTGCGTTGCAACAGCGCGCTACGCTCCCCACCACGTAGATGCGGCACAATTTCATAGCGAAAATCTTCTTCAATAAAGTCGGTGAGCAAATAGGTTGGATTTTTCTGGCTGTGCAGGAATGCGGCAAATTGTTCACGGCCACCTGGATTGTCATTAAAGCGTAATGACTCCGACAGCACCCCTTTTTTCCATGTATAGGCATGGAAGTGATTAGCGCTAATGAATAGTAGAGTTTTGTCGGACATGGTTATTGCACTTTGCCGATAATGTCATAAATTGGCGATAGTACGGACAGCATGACCCAGCCCAGCAAGATCCCCAGAATAATGGTCATGGTTGGCTCTATCATCACCTGAACTTTTTTGATTGATTCGCGCACATCACGGTCATAAAAATAGCTCACATTGCGTAGCGCTAAGTCTAACTGGCCAGTGGTCTCGCCTACCTTTAGCATACGAATAACCAATGGCGGAAAAATGCCGGTGTTTTGGAAACTTTGGGTGAGGTTTTTACCCGCCTCGATTTCTTGCGTCACCTGCTCTAAGCTTCTGGCAATGACCTGATTATTCGCTAGGTCGCGCGAGTTGGCAATACAATCCAATATGGTAATGCCGGAGCCGTACATTATGGCAAAGGTGTTGGCGAAACGCGCCAAAATGATTTTGCGCAAAATAGGGCCGGTCGGCCAGATATTCAGCTTGAGATTATCCAAGTGGTATTGCAGGCCAGGATTGAAGGCCAATGCCGCTTTGAAAATGGCAAATAGGACAACCGGTAATCCCAGCAAAATATACCAGTAATTCACGAAGACACTGGAAGTGGCCAGTAGCAGCCGTGTTTGCAGGGGGATTTCTTGACCCATGTTTTTGATGAAGCCGACTAATTGAGGCACCAGATAAATCATCAGGTAAAAGGTAATGGCCAATACCACCGTGCCCACAAACAAGGGGTAAATCATCATGGTCTTGGTTTGAGAGGCCATCTCATCCTGCCACTTCAATGATTCCGTGATGTGGGCAAATATCTGCGGCAACTGCCCGCTTTCCTCACCGGCATGGGTCAGGCTGACAAATATTTTATCAAACGCTTGGGGGTAGAGCGCCATCGCTTGCGACAATTTTTTTCCGCTCTCGATGGATTCGACCATGCTGGCGATGATCTCGCGAAATTTCTGGTCGTTCATGGTGTCGCGTAAATCGGCCAAGCTTTCTAGCAGGGGCACACCGGCGCGCGTTAGTTGATCCAGGTTAAAGAAAAAAGTGATCAGGTCAATGCGCTTAATTTTTTTGCTGGCAAAACTCAGTTTTTTTTCGTCCAGCTTGGCGTTGATCAAATCCAGCCCACTGCGTTTCAGGCGAAGCTCAAGATCAAATACGTTGGCCGCATCCTGCAAACCTCTGGAGGTTTTGCCTTTGTCGTCGAGTGCCTTGTAGGAATAGAGTGCCATTGCAAAGTTCAGACCGAACGGTCAGTCAGATCAACCACTCGTGCGACTTCAGAGAGCGAAGTCACGCCCTGCAAAACGCGCCGTATTCCATCCGCTGCCAGCGGGCGAAATCCCCTGTCTTGCGCGGCTTGTTTGAGTTCACGGATGCTGGCGCGATGTGCAATTAGATCGTCGAGGTCGTTATCCATCTTGAGTAGTTCCATGATGGCTAACCGTCCGCTATAGCCTTGGTGGCGGCATATATCGCAACCCGCGGCGCGGTACAAGGTAATCGGCTCTTCATGGTGGACACCGAGAATTTTTCGTTCCGCATGGTCAGGATGGTAGGCGTATTTGCAATGTGGGCATAGCACGCGCACCAGTCGCTGCGCGATAATTCCGGTGATATTGCCCGCCATGATGTCCGGCAGAATGCCAATATCGAGCAGACGCGGAATAGCGCCAATGGCGGAATTGGTGTGCAGCGTGGAATAAACTTGATGACCGGTCATGGCAGCGCGAAAAGCCATTTCAGCCGTGGGATGGTCACGAATTTCTCCGACCAAAATAATGTCCGGGTCTTGCCGCATCATGGAGCGGATGCCGTTTACGAAATCCAGCTTGGCGGCTTCGTTGATTGAGGTTTGGCGGATCAGTGGAATAGGATATTCCACCGGATCTTCCAGCGTCATAATGTTGATGGATTCGGTGTTGACGTGGTTGAGCACCGAATACAGCGTAGTGGTTTTTCCGCTGCCGGTAGGGCCGGTTATCAGCACGATGCCTTCAGGCTTGGCGATAATCAGTCTGAGTATATTCAGCGTGGCATCGTCTAGTCCGAGTTGATTGATGGGCACGATGCCTTTTTGGCGATCCAGTATGCGTAGCACCAGATTTTCGCCATGCGTTGTCGGATGCGAAGCAACGCGAAAATCAATGGGGCGACCGGACAGCCGCAGCGAAATGCGGCCATCTTGTGGTGCGCGTGTTTCCGCGATGTTCATGTGGCTCATCACTTTTATCCGCACCACCATGGCCGACCAGAAACTTTTGTGCAAGCTACGCACTTGGCGTAACACACCATCCACCCGATAACGAATACGCAGGAAACTGCTTTCTGGTTCAAAGTGAATATCGGATGCGCCTTGCTGCACCGCCTCAGTCAGCAAGGCATCAATCAGGCGCACGACGGGCTGGCTGAATTCGTTGACCCCGGTTTGGAGTGACTGATACTCCATTTCGCCCGGCTCGATTTCATGCAGGATGCCATCAATAGAAAGCTCGAAGCCATAGTACTGGTCAATCGCACGCAGGATGTCAGATTCGCTCGCCACCTGCGTGGTCAGGCGATATTCATCCTTGAGCAAGGCGCGCAGTTGATCCAGCGCAATGATGTTGTCGGGATCGGCAATGGCCAGGGTAAGATGTTTTTCAGCAGCATCAACCGATAGTGGCAACAACACATACCGACGCGCGACATTTTTTGGTATGAGTTTGATCGCCGCAGAGTCTATGATGACGGTAGTGAGGTCAACACTTTCTTGCCCCAGATTTTCAGACAACACGTCACGGATGGTAGCCTCGGACAGAAAGCCCAAGCTCACCAGCAAACGACCTAGCGGCTGGTGATTTTTATTTTGTTCTTGCAGGGCAATGCGTAGCTGATCTTCGCTGATGACGCCTTTTTCTACCAGCAGACGACCTAATGGTTGTTGTGTGGGGGGGTGTTGCGTGTGAGATTGTTGATTGTGTGCTGACATGCGGGTTCCCTAACTTACCTTTCAGGGCGCAGTCAGTTCATTGATACGCTGCTGGGTTTGTGCATGGTCAAAATGGGTGTTGCTAAATTGATCCAATTGCAATGCGCGCTGGTAATACTGTGCGGCTAATTTCCCTAGGCTTAGATGATCGAGACTGACTGCCAAATTGTAAACGTATTGAATATTATCCGGCTCGTGGTTGATGGCGTTGAAATAAGATTGCTGTGCTTCGCCCCAGCGCGATTGTTCTGCGTAAAGATTGCCCAATGCAAAATGTAACTCCGCCGCATCCGGGCGATGGTTGAGCAACAGCTTGAGGCG
>JANONO010000181.1:0-6352 GCA_031420875.1 Gallionellaceae bacterium
CACTGCTGTCCATACCAAGGGAAGCGCAGAGGTAATTTGACCGCTGGCTCTGAAGTTGGTAATTTCTGCCGGAAGTTCGGTGGCAGGAATACCGTCGTCGGTGGTAGTCACCGGGGTTTGGAAAGTAGCAGGGGTGGTTGCAGTGGTCGGCCAAGCGGTGTTGCAACCATGAGTAGCGTCATTGTCGTCTTGATCCCAACCATAAGGCACATAGTTGACGAAGCCCTTGCCGCCTACGAAACCATCTGTTGAGATTTCCCGGATGTGGTTAGGCATGCCGAGTTCACCCAGCCGGTTATACAGCTGAATACAGCCATCGTTGTCTTTATCGGGGTAGCCCGGCAACCAATCTACCGTGACGGCGGGTCGAATGGTCGGCTGTGAGTTAGTAAATTCCTGACCGGTGGTGGTTCCATCCATGTCGTGATCGTTTGTGTAAAATGGGCTGCCAGCAGCAGGCGTACCGCCTTTTGCTGTCCAAATCCAATAGTCGGCACGAGCAGGGTTTCCGACCTCCCTACCCCCCCAGCCGGCGTGGCAGTTACCACACAGAGTGGCGGTGTTACTGCCGGGATAGTTAGCAACAAACGCAGTCTCCCAGTTGTTCATCGCCAGAGCTGACTGGGGGGCTAAAAAGGACGCAGCGACTAAGGCAAGAACGGCTGCCGTTCGTAGCGTGTCATTAGCTAAGCTAGAAACCCGTGAAAAACGCTCTTGCATGGAGCGCATACCCATTTTAAACAATGCATTAAACATGACCTACCTCCCTAAAAAATAAACCACAAATTCAAATATTCCGGTTAATACCTTTACCACCCAGAACAGTTCAAAATAATATACTCATAGTGACGGACAGCAATAATCGTTCCATGCTGTGCATAGCCATACTCAATGAATGGAATATACGCACAGCGCCAGCCCTCTCCCTACCGGGATAGGAGACGACCCCGACATAGCACCACCTCGCCTAGTGACAGCCTCAACCCTCAAAGCCGTTTACGCCCAACACTCCCAAAAGCCTTGCTGAACCACGTGCGCGATCTATGCTCACCCTTTGACAAAGCCCTTACTCCTGAACAAAACCTTAGGGGCTGGATGAACGGTGAATTACGGCAAATTATTGACTCGACTTTCAAAAAAATTACTTGAAATTACTTGGGAATGAGAAAGATATTCTCACGTTTGAGAAATCATGGTTGTGACAAAAAAATGCGGAAAACTGTGTCCCGTTCTGCGTCCTCTGTGATCTCCGTGACATGATCTATCCACCTTCTCGTAGCAAATGAAGATAGGGTTACCCCTTCTTAGCTAATCTAGATGAATGATAAATAGCCCAATAGTAGCCTGAAAATATCAGCAAAAAAGCGGCGAGCATCACATTTTCTCGCACCTCGAAATACCAACCTGCCAAGCCTATCAAGCCCATTAACATTGAAATCATTATTATCAGCAGCACAGTTTTTGAAACTGACAGCCCCGCTCGCAAAAACAAATGGTGCAAATGTTCGCTGTCTGCCGAAAATGGGCTGCGTCTCTTCAAAATACGACTCAACATGCAGCGCACCGTATCCATCAACGGGATTGAAAATATCCACACCATAGTGACCGGCGTTACTACTTTACCCAAATCAACAGCAAACCACACCAGCGCAAAACCCAACATCATGCTGCCCGCATCGCCCATGAATATTGACGCTTTCTTGCGCCAGGGTGAACGCATGTTAAAAAGCAAAAAACCGAGTACGGCTGCAGCCAGAATAAAAATGAGAGACGTGTGCATCACCATGCCAAAAAATATGGCGATAGCTCCCAGCAAAGATAATATTGTCAAAGAAATCCCGCCCGCTAGCCCATCAATGCCATCAATCATGTTGAGTGCATTAATGACTCCCAGAACAGAAAATACGGTGAATGGAATTGCCCAGCCATACAGGTGGACGCTGCCCCCACCAAATAAATTGCCCAAATTTTCTATGACTACGCCGCCCCATGAGGTCATCAGGAGCGCAGCAAAAATTTGCGTTAAGAACCGGCTGCGAGTGCTCAAATCATGCAAATCATCCAGCAAACCTACCAGCACTAAAATAATCATCGCGGCAAATAATGCGTAAAACTGATCGAGCGACTGCCCGGAGCTCAGCGCAGCTAACATAAAAGCAATGAATATTGCCAAGCCACCGATTAAAGGGGGCGTACCAACATGATTTTTGCGGCCTACAGGCGTATCCACCAAGCCCAATTTTATTGCGGGTCGTTTCAGAAAAATGATCAGCACGATGGTTAGGCAAAACGCAGTCACATAGCTAAACATATAAACCCACCCCCTAAAAAATCCCGCATAACCAGCAACTCAAAATACTGCTGCGCTACGATGTACCAAGAATAACGCCGATAGGGCGCCTCTAAAAATTCAAAATCCTAAGCTAGGCAAGGCGCGAGAAAAATTTTAGGGCGCCGCATATGTTTGATATGTAAGCGTTAAAATTTTTGGAGCAACGCAGCATCGCGACGGAGTTTGGATTTTTAGAGGTGCCCGATAGGCGATACTCCTGCTCTTCATCATGCCTCCTGCGCCAACCGAATCACATAGCTCACACTGCGCCCTGCGCCCGCCTGCAACAAACAGCCCTTCTCAACCAAATTTGCTAATTCTCGATAAGCTGTTGCCCTGCTGGTTTTGGTCAGGCTGACATATTTGCGCGTGTTCATGCCGCCCGCAAAACCATCAGCACCCGCATCCAGCAATCTGTTCAGCACCTTGCGCTGACGTTCGTTCAATACGATATTTTGGTGACGCAACCAAAATTTGGCTTTGTCGAGCACCTTGCCTACCGTTGTTTCCGCACTCTCACACGCTCCATTCACCTGTTCAAGAAACCATGCAAGCCACGGTGTCAAATCCAACCCACCTCGCTGTGTTTTTTCCAGAACATCGTAATAAGCATTTCGTTCGCGCATGATTTGAGCGGACAGACTGAACAATCGAACGGGACGCTGTTCGTCCTGGCATATCGCCATATCTGTCAGCGCACGCGCCAGTCGCCCATTGCCATCCTCAAACGGGTGCAGCGTCACAAACCACAGATGCGCCAAACCTGCACGCAGCAGCCCATCAAGCTCTTTAGGTGGGGCATTGAACCAGGTGATAAAGCGGCTTACTTCACGCGCCAAAATATCGCGGGGCGGCGCTTCAAAATGGATTTTCTCACGACTGGCTGCACCAGAGACCACCCGCATCGGCTCATCTCCACGCAATGCCCCGGTACGAATCGGAAACAAACCCGATTGCCCCGTTGGAAAAAGCGCCGCCTGCCAACGACACAAACGATCACCGTCAAGGGGCGCGGCATATTCTCGCGTTGCATCCAACAACACCTCCACCAAACCATCCACCGAGCGCGATGGATGCGGCAAGCCAGCGGTAGGCAATCCCAAATGGCGCGCAACCGAAGAACGGATAGCATCCATATCAAGATGCTCACCCTCAATCGCGCTGGTATTAAAAACATCTTCGGCAAGAATCTGCGCCTGTGCTTCCAAAGAAAGCGAGTTGCCCAATAAGCGCGCCATACCCAGCAATTGCCCTTGCTGTTTGCGCGCACGGCTTAGCAACGGCGACAAGCCAGCTTCGTCCCAAGTAAAGCCCGGCCATTTTTTGTGTTGCCATATCCACTGCTGCATATACTGCCCCACAATCGCCTCTTAAAGTGAAGCGATTATCCGATAATTGCGCTTCACTGGCAACATACTCAGGCTGGGGGGGATTTTCTCCAGCTCCTGCCGCAAATCCAACAGTCTCGACACTCAATGGAAAAATCGTACGGTTCTGGTTCAATGAATAAAGGGCATCTCTAAACCAGTTTCTCAATACGCTGCCTACACGCATCAACATTACTCAACAGGATTTCCAACTCTTTACTCATAACAGAATCCCCTTGCGCGCAATTGCAAAAATAGCATTGTCTTCCTGCCCCGGGTTCTTCACCAACAATTCACCTTGGTGTCACATTCAGACGTCAAACGATACTCAAGTGCCAACTTGCGTTTCAAACCTAGCTCAGTTGAAGCATCAAGAAACAGGTCAATATCGCCCCCCTTTTGCGCATCATCCGCGCGCGAACCAAAAAGACAGATGCGCCCATGAGGATCCACCTCGAGAAAGAGCCTCGCCGCCATTAACGCCCCCCTATAAATCCGACTAAGCCGCACATTAAAAATTGCTCCGGTCGGCATTAAGTCGGCCCACTTGTTCCATCAGGCCGTCAAATATCCGCCCGGATACTGCGGCCGGGAACTCAGGCTGGAGTTCTGCTGCCACTGCTTCGATCACTGCGGGTGTCATGGTGACGATACGCTGAATGACTGCTTCAAAATCGGATCCCAAAGCATTGGCCTTAGCCACCACGTTCCAATGCCGACGTTGTATCCCGGCGATCCGGTAGTGGGCATTCTTCGCGTGCAGCGCCATGGCCATCTTGACTTTCTGCCATTGAAACTCGCGAGCACCCTTGCCAATGACTGGCCAAGCCGACATGACATCGTAGAGCGGCGTGAGCCAAAAATGCCCCTGCGGTCCGATGGAGACACTAAAATTTTTGGCGTGGCCATCGGGGGCAGCGAGCATCCAAAATATAAGCTGCGCCGTGAGAAAGTTCGTGCGGTCTGCCTCGGCATGGTCGCTGCCGCGCAATGTGTCAAGGATGGATGCGATGCCGGGCCCGCCCCGCTCCTCATACTTGCGTTCCGGCGGCAATCCTGACACCTGGCAAAAATCTTCCTGCGGCAAACGAGCCCACCAGCCGTTGATGAGGCGACGATCAAAGCGCGTGACCGCCAGCACCTTGTGTCGGCCAAACATCCCATAAGAACAATCCGCGACCGGAAGACCGTAAGCACGTACCAGCTTCGCGCAAAGCCATTCGTTCTCGACCGAGGTAGAAAAATCGGCGCGCATTCCACCCACCTCGCCCAACGGTAGCTTCAGAATATGCGTTGTGGGAGTTGTCCCGTGCGGACGACACCATTGATCGTTGTGCCAGAGTAGTGCGGTCTTTTCCTGTGCCCCGGCAATGGAAATTCGCAGCACATTTTCTTCAGACACACCGATGTTCCGATTGCTGATGGTGTCGTCTAACAGACTTTCAACATCGGATTCGGAAAGTGGCTCGGCGTCAATTCGTCGAACATCAGGCGCCGGGCTACCACTGGGCAGAAGTTGCAGAGCGCCAACACAATCGCGACCAATTTTTTCGAGCAGTTGAAATGCCTGCGTAGAGTCGGTGCCGAATTTGGAAGCCAAGCGTTTGCGGATGCCCAAGCTGTCGGGAAGCAAGTTGTCAAAATAAAATTCGACAACGCTCCCTGAAAATGGAGTCGTCCCTTGGGAAAGCGGCAGCGAAAGGGATAGTGGCCGGCCCTGCGGATTTTCGAGCCAAGATGAATCATAGGAAAATGAATGTCCGCCTGACGAGGTAAACGCCCAATGGCCGACGAATTCGCCGTTCATCCAAACATCCAGCACCTTTCTGGATGAGGGGCGTCCTGCCATTACCAAGGCTCCCGAAGTTTTGTTTTGGGATTTCTTGTAGCAATTATTTTTGCTGGCGACTTCTCCGATAGGGCATTGCGTGGCTCAACCTGAAGTTCGGCATCGAGCACCATTAGGACAGTAAGCAGTTGGTCTATGGACATCCTCTCAGGGTGATTTTCTATCACCGATATGCGTTCCTGTGACAAGCCTATCCTCTGACCCAACTCAATTTGCGACCAACCCCTAGCCTTCCTCAATTGCTTAAGGATGGGACCCAACTGGCCTGTAGTGCGAACATGGTTAGTCATGGAAAATATTTCTTTTTAGGGATATTTTTATTGTATTCGCTATTCGATATATATACAATATATTCTACATTACGCATATTCAACCGATATTTTCTATTATCTGATATTTTCCATTAGCCTGTCATTCCCGCCCCCGATTCAAGCCTTCGAGGGCAAGCTGCGGCGGGAATCAAGATAAACCTAAAAACCGCAGTTGGCATGCTTCGACTTCGCGGCAAACTTCGCCGCTACGCTCAGCACGAACGGTAAAGCGGGATCACCCGATGGGTGAAAAACCGTTCGCCCTGAGTAGCACGCACAGCGGGCGTTATCGAAGGGTTGGCATCGTTCAACTGCGGTTTTTAGGATAATTGGCAATGGCGACTGGGAGCAGCGGACATCCTGTCCGCTGCGGGCGGGACGCCCGCGCACCAATCATGCCGTGGCTTGAACTGCGCTTTATTAAGATTGCCAAGATTGGCGTGCCGATTTTCATTCTTTTTTCTGAGTAACATCAACAAGTAAAAATCTTTGG
>JANONO010000182.1:0-1763 GCA_031420875.1 Gallionellaceae bacterium
TCGTTTCAAGCTTGGCCGCCGCCACATGCGCCGACCAGAATTCCGTTCCCATCTTCATCGCCACTCCCATCCATATTGAAGGTGGCAAGCATGCGGAAATTGGAATCAGGTGACAAGTCTGCGGTTTATGGAGCGCTTACGCTCAACTCAATGAAATTTGTCGCAAAACGGCTATATGGGAATCCGCTCACCGCAGGACGCGGCAAGGCATTGGTCGAAGAGTTTCTAAGACATATTTCGCACGACCATCCTGCCCGTGCAGAGGTGTTGATCTTCCTCAACGCACGCAACAGGTTCCGCAAGCCAGGGAAAATCGGTCACAGCAAAAACAAGAAACGAAAGAAAAAGTGATTGAACCCAGCGTAGCGTGCGCTGTGTACACGATTAATGACAGAGTGCCGATACAAAGTTTGCTTTGAATTAAAAGGGGTTCGTATCATTGCCGCATAATGCAATCATAAAGTGATTGCATTATGCTCATTAACTTTCTATCATACTCACCGTGAAGACTAAGCACACCAAGATACTCAATGCAATATTTACCAAACCCACCTTGGCTTCTCTGGTGTTCTCAGATATTGAAGCATTGGTTGTTGCCTTGGGTGGCGAAATCATAGAAGGCAGTGGCTCTCGCATGGCATTTATATTGAATGGAAAACGTATGGATGCACACCGACCTCATCCTGGCCAAGAAGCAAAAAGATACCAAGTAGAAAATATACGTGACTGGTTTTTAACTATGGGGATTCAGCCATGAAAAATTCCATGACTTACAAAGGCTACACCGCACGCATTGACTTTGATGATCGCGACAACATTTTTGTCGGGCGCGTATTGGGCATTGAAGATGTGATTAGTTTCCACGGCACAACGGTCACCGCTTTGCGTAGTGATTTTCGCCATGCGATGGATTTTTATTTAAGCACCAAGCCCATCCCGCAAAAACCTGCTTCTGGAAAATTGATGTTACGTGTCCCCAGCGAAGTGCATACGGCGGCATTGATCGCCGCTGAGGCTTCAGGACAAAGTCTCAATCAATGGGCAGCTAGTGTGCTTAAACAAGCTGTACACAATTGAAGCTGGATAATCCATTAGAAATGCCCTAAATTTTCCCGCTATCCTGATCGTGCCCATGTTTCTTATACAGCGCGGTCATAACACCGGAGAGTAATAAGCCAAATACTAGGATGATTATGTAAATGCTGAAATCCATTTTCTCCATCCAAGCATACAGTGCAAGCATGGCAAAAATGCTGAGATTTTCGTTGAAATTCTGCACGGCGATGGAGCTGCCTGAGCCCATCAGCAAGTGACCGCGATGCTGCAACAGGGCATTCATCGGCACCACGAGGTAGCCGCCCACTGCGCCGATGGCGACCAGCAGCGCGGTAGCAAGCAGCGGGTGGGTGACGGGAATCATCACCAGCACCAACAAGCCCACGGTGATGCCGATCGGCAGCACCTTGACCGCATGATCCAGCTTGACGAATTTGGCCGCCAGCACCGAGCCGATGGCGATGCCGACGGCGACCCAAGCGGTCAGTTTGGCGGCCTCGCCCATGTCATAGTGCAGTGCGGTGGCGGCCCAGGCCAGCACGATCAGACGCAAGGTGGCGCCCGCTCCCCAGAATAGCGTGGTGACGGCGAGCGACACTTGGCCGAGCGGGTCTTTCCATAGCAGTTTGTAGCAGTGTATAAATTCCTTGATTAAAAATACCGGGCTGCGGCTCAGGGGTTTGTGGTCGATCGCTACGCGCGGGATG
>JANONO010000183.1:0-13636 GCA_031420875.1 Gallionellaceae bacterium
TATGTGGTCAAGCCTTTTACGGCGGCCATTCTGGATGAGAAGCTGAAGAAAATTTTTCAAACTATGAAAAAGTGAGTGCTGCCATGTCAACTAATACTGCAACGCAGGACCCGGAAGATCTCGAAGCATTGTTCGACAGCATTGTGGCGGCAAATGGCGCTGATGACTCACCCTCTGCATTGGCTGTGGCCGATGCTAGTTCGGCCAAGGTGATTAATCAGATCGGGCAGATGGCGCGTAGCTTGCACGATTCACTAAGAGAATTGGGTCTGAATAAACAAATTGAAAAAGCGGTGTCCGACATGCCGGATGCGCGAGATCGTTTGAACTATGTGGCGAGTTTGACAGAGCGAGCAGCTGAAAAGGTGCTGAATGCAACCGAGGCGGCGCAGCCGTTGGTGGAAAAGATGGGGGCGGATGCACAACGTCTGGCCGGGCAATGGCAACTGCTATTCGACAAAAAACTCGATGTCGAACAATTCAAAGCGCTGGTGATGCAAACCTGCTCATATCTAAATGAAGTGCCCAAGCAATCTAGGGATACCAATAGCTATCTGATGGAAATAATCATGGCGCAAGATTTCCAGGATCTGACTGGCCAAGTCATCAAGACGATTATTACCGTGACCAAAGACATGGAGCAAAAATTGCTGTTGCTGTTGCTCGAAAATGCACCTCCAGAAATTCGGGCAGAGCTAAATACCGGGTTGTTAAATGGCCCGGTAGTTAATCCAAATGGGCGTACAGATATAGTGAGCAATCAGGATCAGGTGGATGACTTGCTGGAAAGTTTAGGGTTTTAATAGCTTGTAGCAAAAACGGTTTGGCTACCCGCTATCGGCTACAAGCTACAAGCATAGGAGAATGAAATGAATGATTTTGCCGGCATGGAAGAATTACTCAGCGACTTCTTGATGGAAGCGGGAGAGATGCTGTCCGATGTGGATAGCAAATTGATGGCGCTGGAAAAAAAACCGGCGGACAACCATCTTCTCAACGATATATTTCGCGGATTTCATACCATCAAGGGCGGTGCCGGTTTTCTCAATGCGACTGAGCTGGTGGCGATTTGCCACATCACTGAAAATATTTTTGACAAGCTCCGCAATCGTGAATTGGTTTTAAGCCCTGAGCTGATGGATGTTATTTTTTCGGCGACAGCCGAAGTGCGCAGAATGTTTGCTACCTTGCAGAAAAATACCCAGCCGGATGCCGCACCGAGCGAGATCACCGCCGCATTGAAAACAGCATTGACTGGGCAGCAAATACCCACACCGAGTTCTGTTAAAAATACACAAACAGCTAAGGTGGGAATAGCGTCAACATCGCCTAATCAAGCAAGCGTAGTAAGCGGTGCAGAGTCAGTAGATTGGAAAAAATTACACAGTGCGCTAATCGGCACTGACATTGTTGCGCTAGCAGCAGTACCCCGCGATCCAGAAAAAATTGCTGTGGCGATTTCGGAGGAGGAGTCCACCAAGAAAGCATTTGGTCGGCGCGCCACCGATGTGCCAGGGTCAACAGTTGGGCGGCGGGATGGTGATGTGCCAGCAAAAGAAGCAAAAGAATCTACTATACGAGTGGATACTGATCGGCTCGATCAGGTGCTGAATCTTTCTGGCGAAATTGGTTTGACCAAGAATCGCCTCACCCATTTGCGCTCCGATATTATGCAAGGGCGCAATGATGCGGATACCTTGCACGAGCTGGATCAGGCAGTCAGTCAAATGGATATGCTAGTGGTGAATTTGCAGAATGCCGTGATGAAAACACGGATGCAGCCGATTGGTCGTTTGTTTAAAAAATATCCGCGTCTGGCGCGTGATCTCGCGCGTTCATTGGGTAAAGATGTGGAGCTGGTGCTGGTTGGGGAAGAGACCGAAATGGACAAAACCATGATCGAGGATCTCAACGACCCGTTGGTGCATCTGGTGCGTAATGCGGTGGACCATGGCGTGGAAACTATAGAGGGTCGCAAAGCTGCTGGCAAGTCAGAAAAAAGCATCGTGGAGTTGAGTGCGCGTCAGGAAGGCGATCATATTTTAATTAGTATTGCCGACGATGGTAAAGGCATGCGTCCCGAAGTGATACGCAGCAAGGCAGTCGAGAAGGGGCTCATCACCAATGAGATAGCGGATACGCTGGATGAGAAGCAATGCCTGGAGTTGATATTTTTGCCCGGATTTTCAACCAAGGAAGAAGTTTCCAGTGTGTCCGGGCGAGGCGTGGGCATGGATGTGGTGAAAACTAATATCCAGAAGCTCAATGGCATCGTGAACATCCAATCCGAAATAGGCAAGGGTACTGTGATTACCATTCAATTGCCACTGACGCTGGCGATATTACCAGTATTGATTTTACGTCTCAGTGAACAATCTTTTGCCGTGCCGCTGTCTATGGTGCGCGAGATACTTTCCATCACGCAGGATCAACTACAGAAAGTCTCCGGCAGGGCAACCATGGTGGTGCGCGGCGAAGTGCTACCTGTATTACCTTTGGCGCAACTGATAGGCTGGGATCAGAGCGGTACGCCAGCGGTGGGCGTGCTGATGCAGTTCGGTAAAAACAGCTTTATTCTATCCGCAGATTCCTTTGCTGGACATGATGATGTGGTTATTAAATCGCTGGATACATTCCGACCCAAGGGCGTGGCCGGGGTGACCATGTCCAGCGAAGGAGATATTGTGCTGATACTGGACATCAAAGAGTTGCTGAATGATGTTCAGGGGAATTAGCAGCATCAGCTTATTTACAAACAAACTCTAAACCAAAAAAACAGTTGTCCGCAGATTTCAACCCGGATTATCCATTAGCCTGTCATTCCCGCGCAGGCGGGAATCCAGCAAAAAACAAAAGTCCTGCAAAGCGGACAAAACGACGATGTTGTCCCGCTATCGCGGGAGTTTTTAAATCAACTGGATTCCCGCCTTCGCGGGAATGACGTAATTGGGTCTAATGGATGATCCGGGTTCAACAGATTAAACAAATACTCGCCCTGTTATGGCACACACCTTTTGGGTGACACTACCATCCATGACATCCCAGACAACCATATGAAAATCTGCGTTAATCTGCGTAATCTGCGGATTGAACTGCGGCTTTAAGGCTAAATGACTATTGAGCGCGATCGAGAATTTCTCTTCACCACACAAGATTTTCAACTGATTAGCAAGTTGATCTATCAGCGCGCCGGTATCTTATTGAACGAATCCAAACAGGAGTTGGTATATGGCCGGATAGCGCGACGTTTGCGCGCGACGGGTATTAAAATTTTTGCAGAGTATCTAGATCTGTTAAAGCGTAATGATGCGGCTGAGTGGGAGGAATTCACCAATGCGCTGACTACCAATCTAACCTCGTTTTTTCGCGAGCCACACCACTTCCCAATTCTGGCCGATCATCTACGCAAGATGGGGAAGAAAACCACTATCCATATTTGGTGCTCCGCTTGTTCCACGGGTGAGGAGGCTTATTCTATGGCGATGGCCGCAGTAGATACCTTCGCCAGTTTTGACAATCCAGTCAGAATCATCGCTTCTGATTTGGACACCCATGTGTTAGATGCAGCGCGCATGGGTCGTTACAAGTTGGAGTTGACGGCCAAGATGTCGAAGCAGCAACTCGATAAATTTTTTGTGTACGGGCAAGGTGAGGATTCTGGTTTTGTGCTGGTGCGTCCTGAATTAAAAAAAATGATTAGCTTCCGGCGCATCAATTTGCTGGATACGATTTGGCCTATTCGCGACAAGATGGATGTCATATTCTGCCGGAATGTGATGATTTATTTTGACAAGGAGACTCAGCTTTCCGTGTTAAAAAAATTCGCGCCCTTGCTGTGTCATGATGGCTTGCTATTTGCCGGCCATTCAGAGAGTTTGTTTCATGCGAATGCTTATTTCAAGTTGCGCGCCAATACCGTATATGAGAAGGCAGACGGAAGGTGATTCAGAACCGATCTGTTGTTGCTGTTACGCGACAACCCATTAATAAGGTGCCGGTAAAACCACATAGCGCCCACTCCTCCGCGCTCACCCCTGTTTCATTTACAACGCGCTTCATTGTGGTGGGTTCCTCGACCGGCGGCACAGAAGCGATTAAGGTGTTCCTGTCCGGTATGCCGCAACGTACAGCCCCCATTTTGATTACCCAACATATGCCGGAATCTTTCGTGCAGTCTTTCGTGGCGCGTCTGAACGCTGTCTGCCAGATGAACGTAAAAGAAGCAGAGCATCAGGAAAAAATTTTGGCCGGCAATGTTTATATTGCGCCGGGACATTCGCATATGTCGCTGGAACGAATACCGGGTTCGACATTCAGGATCGTGCTCAGCCAAGGCCCGCCGGTTAACCGCCATCGCCCCTCGGTGGAGGTGTTATTCCATTCAGCGGCACAGGTGTTAGGCGCAAATGCAATCGGTGTGATGTTGACCGGCATGGGTGAAGACGGCGCAGCTGCGATGCTGGAGATGCGTCAAGCCGGGGCATATAACCTCGCTCAGGATGAGGCAAGCTGTGTCGTGTTTGGAATGCCGCGCGGAGCTATAAAGCTGGGCGCGGCAAATGAAATTGTACCCTTGGAAAAAATGGCTGAGCGTGTGCTTGTGCAATTGAGTATGAAAATATAATCCCGCCCAACAATTCTCCACAATTTAGGCCGCCTCTAAAAATTCAAAATCCTAAGCCAAGCAAGGCGCGAAATAAATTTTAGCGCGCCGCATATGTTTGACCCTTCGGCTGGGCTCAGGACAGGAATGTAAGCGTTAAAATTTATTGAGTAACGCAGCATCGCGACAGGGTTTGGATTTTTAGAGATGTCCTTAAAATAACAAGGGATTCCTCCCGCTATTCGCCCGATTGGACTGCGCTGTGTTGTTGATAATCGCTACAACCAGCGAAATCTATCATGGCAGAAGACAGCGACTTAGAAAAAACTGAACCGCCCTCACAACGGCGACTTGACCAAGCACGAGAAAAAGGTGAGGTCGCGCGCTCGCGTGAGCTTTCCACATTTGCCGTGTTGCTGGCAGGTGGCGGTGTGTTGTGGTTCATGGGCTCGTCGTTTATTTGGCAAATGGTGCAGTCCTTGCGTGATGGGCTAATGATAGATCGGGATTTGGCACTCAATGCCAACTTGCTTATCCCGCGTTTGCACGATCAGGCAATGGGCGCGCTCATTACATTCTGGCCATTGTTGTTAGCACTCATGTTGACAGCAGCATTTGCTCCATTATTGTTGAATGGCTGGTTGTTCAGCATCGAAGCCTTGCAGCCCAAATTTTCAAAATTGAATCCCATCTCCGGTATCGCACGGATGTTTTCCTCGTTGGCGTTAGTGGAGCTGTGTAAGGCGATCGCAAAATCTGTTTTGGTAGGTGGGGTAGCAGCATGGGTGATCTGGCATAACAAAGATGCGGTGTTGGCGCTTGGCACACAATCCATTATGACTGCCATTCCGCAAGCCGGACATTTAATAGGCGAGAGTTTCATGGCGATAGTCGGCGCGATGTTGCTGATCGTAGCGATAGATGTTCCGTTCCAATTATGGGATCACAACAAGAAGCTGAAAATGACCAAGGAAGAGGTGCGCCAGGAGACCAGAGAAACCGAGGGCGACCCGATGGTCAAGGGGCGCATCCGCAGCTTGCAGCGCGAGCGAGCACGTAGCCGCATGATGGCTGCCATTCCGACTGCCGATGTGGTGGTCACCAACCCAACGCACTATGCGGTGGCGTTAAAGTATAGCGAGAATAAAAATTTACGGGCACCGGTGGTGGTGGCTAAAGGTTCTCATCTATTGGCAATACGCATTCGTCAAATTGCCGAGGAAAATCATGTGCCAATTCTGGAAGCTCCACCACTGGCACGCGCACTGCACAAACATACTGATCTGGGAGAGGTGATTCCAGAAGCACTTTACAACGCGGTGGCCGAAGTACTGGCCTATGTTTACAAATTGCGCCGTTACCAAAAACAAGGTGGCGAGTACCCAGCAAAGCCTAGCAATTTGCCTGTTCCAGCTGAACTTGATCCAGCGATTGTTTGATAGATATCTGGGGCGAAAACAAACTATGAACCTGAAAAACTCAGTTAAACCACAGAGGCGCAGAGAACACAGAACAAGCTGTGCTGCTAGGCTGGATCACCTGCAGGGTGAGCGACAATATGCCATCAAGTCATTGAATGGCGGGCTTTCTCTGTGCCTCTGTGTCTCTGTGGTGAGGAGTTTAGGATGAACTCACTACAGAATTTCATAAAGCGTACGGGACTGGTCGGCATGGCCGGCCCGATCCTGATTGTGATGATATTGGCGATGATGGTGCTGCCGCTGCCGCCGATGTTGCTGGATATTTTGTTCACCTTCAACATTTCAATTTCAATCATGGTGTTGCTGGTTAGCATGAATACCAACAAGGTTCTGGATTTTTCAATATTTCCAACCGTGTTGTTGATTACTACGTTGTTGCGTCTGTCATTGAACGTGGCATCGACGCGGGTGGTGCTGCTGGAAGGTCACACCGGGCCGGACGCGGCAGGCAAAGTGATCGAGGCGTTCGGACATTTTTTGGTGGGCGGTAATTATGCGGTAGGGATAGTCGTGTTTGTGATTTTGGTGATTATCAATTTTATGGTGATTACCAAAGGTGCTGGGCGTATCGCTGAAGTAGGTGCGCGGTTCACTTTAGATGCGATGCCCGGCAAACAAATGGCGATAGATGCCGATTTGAATGCGGGGTTGATAGGTGAGGATGTGGCGCGCACACGCCGCGCCGAGATTGCGCAAGAAGCCGATTTCTACGGAGCAATGGACGGTGCCAGTAAATTTGTGCGCGGCGATGCGGTGGCGGGCATCATCATCCTGTTGGTTACCATCATCGGTGGCTTGATCATCGGCGTATTGCAACACGATCTTGATATTTCCGTGGCAGCAAAAACTTACACCTTGCTCGCCATCGGTGATGGCTTGGTGGCGCAAATTCCGGCATTGGTCATTTCAACCGCAGCCGGTTTGGTGGTGAGCCGCGTATCCAGCGAACAAAACATCGGGCAACAACTGACCACTCAATTATTCAAGCAGCCACAGGTCATTATGCTGACCGCCGCGATTATTGGCACGATGGGTTTGATTCCGGGTATGCCGCACTTTGCCTTCTTGTTGTTGGCTGGTGCGTTGGGTTGGTTGGCTTATTATTTGACGCGCACAGAAGAGAGTAGAAAAACAGCCGAGGACAGTGTCGTGGCAACCACACCCGTTATTGTGGAAGCAAATGAAGCCAGCTGGGAAGATGTGTCGCAAGTGGATGTGCTGGGGTTGGAGGTGGGTTATCGCCTGATTTCTCTGGTGGATAAGGCACAGGATGGTGATTTGTTGCGCCGCATAAAAGGCATACGCAAAAAATTTACTCAGGATATTGGTTTCCTGCCGCCAGCGGTACACATACGCGACAACTTGGATCTGCGTCCTAACGGCTATCGCATCACCCTCAAAGGGGTAGATGTGGGCAGTGGAGAAGCATATCCCAATCTGTTGCTCGCTATTAATCCCGGCAGTGTAACAGGCGAGTTGGCTGGAACGCAGACCCGCGACCCGGCCTTCGGTTTGCCTGCGGTATGGATAGAAATAGGCGCACGCGATCAGGCGCAAGCGATGGGTTATACCGTGGTTGATCCCGGCACTGTCGTAGCAACTCATCTGAGCCATTTGCTCAGCACTCGCTCGGCGGAGTTGCTTGGTCGGCAAGAGGTGCAACAGCTACTTGATCACTTAGGAAAGTTGGCACCCAAGTTAATCGAAGATTTAGTGCCCAAGACGCTGCCGCTAGGAACGGTGCAAAAAGTTTTGCACAATTTATTGGACGAAGGCATGCATATTCGTGACATGCGTACCATCGTAGAAACGCTGGCGGAAAATGCACCACGCACTCAGGATGCTTACCATCTGACTACGCTGGTGCGCGTCGCTTTGGGGCCAGCCATCGTGCAGCAGTTCTATCAAGCCGCTCAAGAATTACAAGTAATCGGCATAGACAAGGAATTGGAATACATTCTGATTCAAGCCATGCAATCCAGCCAAAACGGTGTTGGCATCGAGCCGGGATTGGCAGACACCGTACTGCGCGAAACTCGTGCTGCGGCTGAAGCGCAGGAAAAAATGGGCCTGCCAACGGTGATGCTGGTGCCGACACAGTTACGCGATTTATTAGCAAGGTTTGTGAAGCGATCTATACCGGGCATCAGGGTGATTTCGCATGATGAAGTACCGGATTTCAAGACTATCCGGGTAACCGCAATGGTGGGAGGTAAACCATGAAAATCAGAAAATTTATTGCGCCAACTGTACGCCAGGCGTTGCAAGATATTCGCAATGAACTGGGTGATGAGGCGGTCATTCTATCCAATCGAAATGTGAATGACGGCGAGGTGGAAATTATTGCCTTATCCAACGAAACGATGGAGCAGTTGACGGATAGCGTGACTGCTGGACTTTCAAACCGTGGATTGCCAGAACGGGGATTATTAGATAGGGGATTGCCAGGCCGAGAATTACCAAAACGAGAGGCGAAAGACAAACCTGCATTTCCAGCGGAAGCTGAGACTAAAAAATATGCACCCGAACATGACAGCATTCTGGCTGAAATAAAATCCATGCAAAGCATGCTGCAACAGCAATTTTCTACATTATCTTGGAACGGCATGCAGCGTGATCCGCAGCGTGCCAACTTGTTGTGCAAGATGTTGAATTCTGGTTTTAGCGCGCCCTTAATCCGTCAGTTGCTGGGCAAAATACCAGCTGGCCATGCCGATGGGGAGTCGTGGATCAAGCAGGTGTTAAAGCACAACTTGAAGGCGGCGGATGAAGAAAATGGCATTGTTACAAAAGGCGGCGTGTATGCGCTGATTGGGCCAACTGGGGTGGGCAAGACTACTACTGCGGCCAAGCTGGCCGCGCGCGCGGTGGTACGCTATGGCGCGAATAAAGTGGCGTTATTAACGACAGACAGCTATCGCATAGGCGCTTACGAGCAGCTTAAAATTTACGGCAAGATACTGGGTGTGGCGGTTCATGCAGTGAAAGATACTGCTGATCTGCGCTTGACTCTTTCCGCATTGAAACACAAACATTTGGTGCTGGTTGATACGGTAGGCATGGGTCAGCGCGATGAGCGCGTGGGCGACCAGAATGAAATGTTCGATGCAGTGGGTGTGGATCGTTTGCTGTTGCTGAATGCCACCTGCGCTGCCGGTACATTGGAGGATATGGTGAGCATGTACTACAGCCAGAGTGTGATTGGATGTATCGTCACCAAGCTGGATGAGGCAGTTAATTTAGGTGCGGTTCTGGATGTGGTGATACGTCATCGCCTAGTGTTGCATTACATGGCTAATGGTCAAGGTGTGCCAGAAGATTTGCACCCTGTTGATCTAGATTATCTGCTGCATCGCACATTTGAACCGGTCGAAGAAAAAAATTTGCAGACTTTGAATGAAATGGAATTTCCGGTGTTTATGGCGGGCACTTCAAATGAGTCAATATCCTATGCGACCTAACAGCAGAGTTGATCAAGCCGAAGGTTTGCGCCGTTTGCTAGCACGGCCCGGTGAGGCACAGAATTTAGATGCGGGACTGCCAGCATCGTACCCAGCCGAACCTCATCAGGCCGAGATTATTATGGTGGTAGCGGGCAAGCCCGGTGTGGGATGTACCAGCGCAACCATCAATTTAGCAGCGGCATTAGCACAGCTCGGTAAAAAAGTCATGGTGCTGGACGAGAATGGTGGCTCAAGTGATCGTCTCCATGGCCACGGCTTGCCCGCTCGACATGATTTGCCCGCTCAGCATGATTTACTGGATGTAGTGCAGGGGAGATGTACGTTGAGCGAGGCAACGCTCACTACCAACGGATTTTCCATGCTGTGCGCAGCTCGTGTAATGAGTAAATTCTCAAGGCTCAATCAGAATGAGCAACAACGGCTGCATGAAACGCTCATAGAAGTAAGCGACGGTATGGATGTGTTGTTAGTAGATTCCGCAACGCCTGCTCCGATCCGTTCTATGAGATCTGGACAAAATGCGCATGGCGGAATTGAGGGCTTAATCGGGCAAATTTCTATTTCAGCCAATCTGGCAAGCAAGGCAGTATTGTTAGTGGTGGCGGATGCGACGGCAAGTGGCATTACTGAAAGTTATGCCTTGATTAAGCGCTTGTCATTGGAAAATGTGAATTTACATTTTGAAATTATGATGAATAAGGTCAGCGATGAGCAGGCAGCAATGGCGGTATTTGGCAACATGGCTAAAGTAGCTCGGCACAACCTCACCACGCGACTGGGATATTTTGGTTGTGTGCCGGTTGATGACAGGCTTAAACGAGCGACGAAATCAGGAAGATCAGTGGTGGAATTTTTCCCGGCAGCGGTTTCGGCCAAATCTTATTTTGGCTTGGCACAAAAAATATGCAAGGAAAATAAAATAAGACAGCACATCGGAGAAATATCATTCGTTGTAAATTGAAAAAATGTACAGCACATCCGAATTAAACGGCAAGGAACAGTGCCTGCGGGATCATGCCCATTTGGTGAAGCGGATCGCGCATCAGCTCATGACCAGGCTGCCTTATAGCGTGCAAATTGACGATTTGATTCAGGCTGGCATGATGGGGTTGCTGGATGCAGCAAGCCGCTATAATGAGTTTCATGGGGCACAGTTTGAAACGTATGCGACTCAACGCATTCGAGGTGCAATGCTGGATGAACTGCGCGCAGCAGATTGGTTGCCGCGCAGCTTGCGCCGCAATATGCGGCGCATAGAAGGGGCGATCAGCCGCTTGCAACAAACACTCGGCAGAGCGCCAACTGAGACTGAAATTGCCAAAGACCTAGAGGTTTCTCTTGTCACTTACCAACAAATGTTGCAAGAGGCACGCGGCGCGCAATTAATTTATTACGAAGATTTTCATGGTGAAGATGACGAAGATTTTTTTGAACGGTTTGAGTTTGGCAGCGATGCCGATCCGTTGAGCTTGTTGCAGGATGAGCGCTTTAAGGCAGAGTTGGTAAAAGCGATAGACGGCCTTCCTGAGCGGGAGCGGATGCTGATGGGTATGATTTATGAACAAGAGATGAATTTGCGCGAAATCGGCGAGGTCATGGGAGTGAGCGAGTCACGCATTTCGCAGCTGCATAGCCAGGCAGTGGCAAGGTTACGCAGCCGAATTAAAGGACATTTCTAAAAATCCCAACTCCATATCAAAGGCTATGCCATGGATAAATTCACACTATTAGGTCTGATGATTGGTCTGCTAGGCATCTTGACCGGGCAGATATTGGAGGGGAGTGATCTTTCCATTCTGTTTCAGGGTACGGCATTTTTGATCGTGATTGGAGGTACGCTAGGTGCGGTGATGGTGCAGTGCCCAAGCGAAGTGTTTATTTCTGCAATTAAGATGGGGAAATGGGCGTTTGTCGAACCAAAAATGAATGAACGTGCGTTGCTCAGGCAACTGTCCGGCTGGGGTACCTTGGCGCGCAGAGAAGGAATGTTGGCACTGGAGGATCGCATTTTCACCGTCAACGATCCGTTCTTAAAAAAGGGTTTGCAGCTCTTGGTAGATGGAAACAGTGCCGAAAATATTCGTGCAGTATTGGATGTAGATATACATAGGTTGCAACAGTTGCGTTGGCAGTCAGCGCGTGTTTGGGAAGCTGCAGCTGGATATTCTCCAACTATCGGCATTATTGGTGCGGTGTTGGGGCTCATGCATGTCATGCAGAACCTTGCTGAACCCAGCAAATTGGGAGCAGGCATTGCCGTAGCATTTGTCTCGACAATTTACGGGGTTGCATTCGCCAATTTGTTATTTCTGCCGATAGCAAACAAATTGAAAGCCATTATCATGCGCCAAGGGGATATATACGAAATGATGGTGGACGGCCTCACGGGAATCGCCAACGGCGACAACCCCCGGCTCACTGAACTCAAGTTACAGGGTTACATCGAATAACATGGCTCGCCGTAGTAAACGTATCGAGCATGACCAACATGATCGTTGGCTGATTTCTTATGCCGACTTCATTACCCTATTGTTTGCCTTTTTTGTGGTGATGTATTCCATTTCATCGGTGAATGAGGGCAAATATAAAACCTTCACCGATTCTCTGAGTGTGGCGTTTACCAACCAACCGATTCAACCCATCGTTGCCTCCACGCCTTATGTGACTAACCAGCAGGATCAGATTTTAAAAGCCTTGGTGGACAGACGTACGGCGCGCTTGGGTGAACAGCAGCGCAAGATACAAGATCATATGAAAAGCATAGCCGACGGATTGAAGCAGGTGATGTCGCCGCTGATAGAGCAACACTTGGTTAGCATCAATCAAACCAGACGCGGAGTGGTGCTGGATATTAGCGCCAGCTCATTATTTAAAACAGGCGAAGCAGCATTGCAACCCAGTTCACTGGCCGTGTTGCGCCAAGTATCCGCAGTGTTAAGCAAAGAAGACTTGCCGATCGAAGTGGAGGGACATACCGACGATGTCCCTATCACCACCACACTGTTTCCTTCTAATTGGGAGTTATCTTCGGCGCGCGCCAGCAGCGTAGTCAGGAAGCTGATTGAGAACGGCGTGCAGGCGAAACGCTTAGCAGTAGTGGGCTTGGCTTCCAATCAGCCGTTATTGCCGAATGACAGCCCGGAACATCGCGCCAAAAACCGACGGGTAACGATTACTATTGTGTCGCCGGATATGGAGCGGGTGCAGTAGTCAGTCTATAACCCAGATGGATTGAAATGAAATACGGGGGTGAGTGACATCCACCACCCCCATCGTCATTATATTTTCAAGTGACTCTTATCACAAATCATCAGGCCGTTCCGCCCACGGTCAGCCCATCTATCCGCACCGTCGGTTGCCCCACCCCAACCGGCACACTCTGGCCTTCTTTGCCGCAGGTGCCGACCCCGGGATCGAGCGCCATGTCATTGCCTATCATGGATACTCGCGTCAGTGCTTCCGGGCCGTTACCGATCAGCGTCGCACCTTTCACCGGGTAGGTAATTTTCCCATCTTCGATCATGTACGCTTCGGCGGTGGAGAATACGAATTTGCCGTTGGTGATGTCCACCTGTCCGCCGCCAAAATTTACCGCGTACAAACCATGTTTGACCGAAGCAATAATTTCCTGCGGGTCTTGATTGCCGTTCAACATGGTGGTGTTGGTCATGCGCGGCATGGGCAGATGAGCGAAAGATTCGCGCCTACCGTTGCCGGTAACTGCCACACCCATCAGGCGCGCATTCAGCGTGTCCTGCAAATATCCTTTGAGTATGCCGTCTTCGATCAGCACAGTGCGTTGCGTGGGGTTGCCTTCGTCATCCATTTGCAGCGAACCGCGCCGATTGACGATGGTGCCATCATCCACTACCGTCACGCCTCTGGACGCCACACGTTCACCGATGCGACCAGCAAAAGTGGAACTGCCCTTGCGGTTGAAGTCGCCCTCGAGGCCATGCCCCACCGCCTCATGCAGCAGGATGCCGGGCCAGCCAGAACCCAATACCACGGTCATATTGCCAGCCGGTGCAGGTCTGGCATCGAGGTTAATCACGGCTTGATGCACGGCCTTGGCCGCGTAATCGCGC
>JANONO010000184.1:0-3314 GCA_031420875.1 Gallionellaceae bacterium
ATCCCAACACCGAATTTTTACAGGTGGATACAACTAATATTTTATTCATTTGTGGCGGCGCATTCGATGGCTTGGAGAAAGTAATCCGCAACCGCTCCGAAAAAGCCAGCATTGGTTTTAGTGCAAGCCTTGCCAAACACCAAGACAACAAGGCGGTAGGCGCGATACTGCGCGAAGTCGAGCCGGAAGATCTGATCAAGTTCGGCTTGATTCCTGAGTTTGTTGGACGGCTGCCGGTAGTGGCTACGCTAGAAGAATTAGATGAGGCAGCACTGGTGCAGATTCTGACTGAACCTAAGAACGCGCTGACCAAGCAATATCAAAAATTGTTCAAAATGGAAGGCGTGGAATTGGAATTTCGTGGCGGTGTTTTACATGCCATTGCCAAAAAAGCCTTGGCTCGCAAGGGCGGCGCTCGCGGCTTACGCTCCATTCTGGAACAAGCACTGCTAGACACTATGTTCGACCTCCCCTCTATTAACAATGTCAGCAAAGTGGTGCTGGACGAAAATACAATGAACGGTGAAATCAAGCCTATCGTGATGTATGCAGACGAACATAAGGCCGCCTAAATATGCAATACCCTAATATGCAATACGCTGACATACAACTCATGGGCATGCAATATTAAGTTGGCTTGATTTATTAGAGTTACGCCCCATCTATATACGCGACACACCGATTAACCCGAGAGAGTGAACCCTATCATGCTTGAACACGACATCAATACACCTGCTTTGGGTTTGTTTCCATTATTGCCTTTGCGCGACGTAGTGGTTTTTCCGCATATGGTCATTCCGCTGTTTGTTGGCCGCGCCAAATCCATCAAAGCGCTTGAATCCGCTATGGAAGCAGGCAAGAGTATTGTGCTGGTTGCACAAAAAGCGGCTGCCAATGACGAACCCTCAATGGACGACTTGTATCGCATCGGCAGCCTTGCCAACATCTTGCAGATGCTCAAGCTGCCGGATGGCACAGTCAAGGTGCTGGTGGAAGGTACGCAACGAGCGAAAGTATTGCGAGTGCTGGATGAAAAAAGTCATTTTGATGCCGAGATAGAACCGGTACCCGTTGGCGATGATTACGGCAATGAGGCTGAAGCCATGCGCCGCACTTTGATTAATCAATTTGACCAATACGTCAAACTAAACAAAAAAATCCCGCCAGAAATCCTAACTTCGCTGGCTGGCATAGATGATGCAGGTCGTCTAGCCGACACCATCGCTGCACACTTGCCACTCAAGCTGGAACAAAAGCAGGAAGTGCTGGAAATTTTTGATGTACGCAAACGGCTTGAACACCTATTGGGTCTGCTGGAGGCCGAGCTAGATATTCTGCAAGTAGAAAAGCGTATTCGTGGACGTGTTAAGCGTCAGATGGAAAAAAGCCAACGCGAATATTACCTGAATGAACAAGTCAAAGCGATCCAAAAAGAACTGGGTGAAGGCGAGGAAGGCGCGGATATCGATGAGCTGGAAAAAAAGATCAAAGCCGCACACATGCCGAAAGACGCGCGAGCCAAGGCAGAGTCTGAAATGAAAAAGCTGCGCCTGATGTCGCCTATGTCTGCCGAGGCAACGGTCGTGCGTAATTATATTGACGTGCTGGTCGGCTTGCCGTGGAAAAAGAAAACCAAGATCAACACTGATCTGAAACACGCCGAGCAAGTTTTGGAAGCAGATCACTACGGGCTGAACAAGGTCAAGGAACGCATAGTCGAGTATCTTGCGGTGCAACAACGGGTAGAAAAGATGAAAGCTCCTATTCTGTGTCTAGTCGGCCCACCCGGTGTGGGCAAGACATCGCTAGGGCAGTCTATCGCACGCGCAACCAATAGAAAGTTTATGCGCATGGCTCTGGGTGGAGTGCGTGACGAATCAGAAATCAGGGGGCATCGTCGTACCTATATCGGCTCCATGCCGGGCAAAATTTTGCAGAACATGTCCAAGGTCGGCGTGAAAAATCCATTATTTTTGCTGGATGAAGTGGACAAAATGGGCACGGATTTTCGTGGCGACCCCTCCTCTGCGCTGCTGGAGGTACTGGATCCAGAGCAGAACCATACATTTGTTGACCACTATGTCGAAGTCGAATATGACTTATCCGATGTAATGTTTGTGGCAACGGCAAACAGCATGAACATCCCCGCTCCGCTGCTGGATCGTATGGAAATTATTCATGTATCGAGTTATACCGAAGACGAAAAACTCAATATTGCCACACGCTATTTGATACCCAAAGCATTAAAAAATAATGGCCTCAAAGGAGAGGAAATTTCAATTTCCGAAAGCGCTATCCGTGACATCTTGCGCTATTACACCCGTGAAGCAGGCGTACGTTGGTTGGATAGAGAAATTTCAAAGATATGCCGCAAGGTAGTTAAAGCATTGTTGCTAAAAGGACGCGACAGCAGGGTGGTAGTGAATGCGCGTAACTTGGATAAATACCTCGGTGTGCGACGCTATAGCTATGGCATCGCGGAAAAGCTCAATCAGATTGGACAGGTAACGGGATTGGCATGGACAGAAGTGGGCGGCGAGTTGCTGACCATCGAAACCGCAGTGTTACCGGGAAAAGGAGTCATTACCCCCACCGGAAAACTGGGTGAGGTGATGAAGGAATCAATTCAGGCTGCGCTCAGCGTGGTGCGTAGTCGTGCTCGGAGCTTAGGTATCCCTGAAGACTTCTATCAAAAAAATGATTTGCATATACATCTGCCTGAAGGCGCAACCCCCAAAGATGGGCCGAGTGCGGGTATCGGAATTTGTACGGCGATGGTATCTGCGCTAACCAAGATTCCAGTGCGTGCCGATGTGGCGATGACCGGCGAAATCACACTACGTGGCGAGGTGCTACCAATCGGCGGCTTGAAAGAGAAATTATTAGCCGCCCAGCGTGGTGGCATCAAGGTTGTTTTAATTCCGGAAGAAAACACCAAGGATCTGGTAGAAATACCGGACAATGTAAAAAACAAACTGGAAATTTATCCAGTGAAGTGGATTGAACAAGTGCTGGAATTGGCGCTGACACACAAACCTGAACCCTTGCCGGAGCTTGATCCCAAGCTCAACCCCATCCCGGTAGCGACTGAAAATCACAGTGCAGTTGTAATCAAGCATTAGAACGGTCTTCCAGGATTATAAAAATAAAAAAATTTTTGAATCGCTTGACCAAGCCCACAGCCCTTGATATAAAGCTGTTGCAGGGTTTTCCTGTATTTTTTAACCAACTTAACAAAGGGGATGCGTAGATGAATAAGTCTGAACTGATTGACGCAATTGCAAAATCTGCTGATGTTTCCAAGGCGGCGGCTG
>JANONO010000185.1:0-1736 GCA_031420875.1 Gallionellaceae bacterium
CCACAAAAGCCAATATCTGGATTGGCAGCCAGGCAATGGAATGCTGGTAGAGGTGCTGGCGCTGCCCACCCTCTATGAAGCCCGTGGCGATTTTCAGTTAACCATCGAGCAGATGCGCCCTGCCGGGTCGGGCGTGTTGTATGAGCAATTTGAGCGGCTCAAACAATTATTGGAAAGCCAGGGTTTGTTTGCTGCCGCGCGTAAACGCCCTTTGCCTACCTTCCCAGTCTGCATCGGCATCATCACCTCACCCCAGGCAGCTGCCTTGCGTGATGTGCTGACCACCTTGAGACAGCGTCTGCCGAGTGTGCCAGTTGTGCTGTACCCCACTCCAGTACAAGGAGTGGGCAGCGCAGATAAAATAGCGCAGGCCATCGCCATAGCCAACCAACGCGCCGAATGCGATGTGCTTATTTTATGCAGGGGTGGCGGCAGCATCGAAGACCTGTGGGCGTTTAATGAAGAAATCGTGGCGCGCGCCATTGTCGCCAGCGTAATTCCCATTGTGAGCGGGGTCGGACACGAAACTGATTTCACCATTGCCGATTTTGTTGCCGACGAACGCGCCCCTACTCCCACCGCTGCGGCGCAGCGCGTCGCTCCGGATCGTCATGCCCTGTTGAAAAACTTGCGTGATATGGCGCAGCACCTGCAACGCGCACAGCGTAACCGTATGCAGAATGCGATGCAGACCGTGGACTATTTGCAGCGCAGGCTGATAGACCCGGCACAGCAATTGCGAAACCAATTTCAACAAATAGACCAACTGCAACAACGCATGCAGCGCGCTTTTTCATATCGTCAGCAACAGCAAAACTGGCAGTGGCAAGCGTTGGCGCAAAACCTGATTAAAGCATCGCGTGCGGCGCAAGCGCAAAGATTGATGCTCGTGCATAACACCGCGCAACACTTGACTATGCTGGATCCAAAAAAGGTACTGGCGCGCGGCTACAGTATGGTGCAAGATTCAAGTGGCAGCGTGGTATCAGACGCAGGGCAGTTGGCAATTGGCGCGGAACTCGGCATTACTTTCGCCCAAGGTTGGGCAAGGGCTGAAGTGAAAGAGCGTGGTGGATGATTTTGCCAGCAACGGATTAAAGCTTGGGGCGCCTCTAAAAATTCAAAATTCTAAGCGAGACAAGGCGCGAGCAAAAAATTGCGACGCCGCATATACAGGATATGTAAGGAGTAATTTTTTGTGAGCAACACAGTGTGACCACCCCCGCCCTGCTGGCGACCCCTCCTTGAAAAGGAGGGGAAGGGGTTGACATGTATTCCCCTCCTCAGTGAGGAGGGGTGGCGCGCAGCGCCGGGGTGGTTAATTATTATCAGCAGTATCGCGACACAACGAAGTTGCTGTGTAGGCTAACCTTTAGGTTATGCCGGAACTAAAGTTTGGATTTTTAGAGGTGTCCCCGAATGGCTTTACCTAAACTTAGCAAATATGGCTCACCATCACGCATCATTGCTGTTATTGCCACCTGCATTTTGTTGGCTTTAGCCGCGTGGTATTTCATGCAACCCAAACCATTGTTTGTGGTGCTGTCGAAAGTGGAGCGGGGTATCGTTGAAGCGACTGTTAATAACACCCGTGCCGGCACTATCAAAGCGTGTCGTCGAGCCAAGCTGGCCGCACCGGCTGGCGGTCAAATATCGCATTTGCGAGTAAAAAAAGGTAATCGGGTCAAGCGGGGTCAAGTGTTGCTGGAATTGTGGAACGAGGATTTGCTGGCTCA
>JANONO010000186.1:0-2087 GCA_031420875.1 Gallionellaceae bacterium
TTTTCATGTTGAATGTGTTCCTTGAGGGTTTACAGCCAGACTACGCAGATAAGTTACAAAATCGGGGTCTTCACCATGCAATTGAATATCCAATGCAGCTCGAAAATCTTCGCGCTGGCACCATTCTCTCATATAGTCCTCCCACGAGCGCCAACGACGTAATTTCTTTGGCGTCATTTTGTCTTCATATAGCAGCAGATAAGCGCGTTCAAACAGCGAGATCAACATGCTGAAAATGATGAACATGCGTTCGGCCTGTTCTTCCGATAGTTCGGGCGTTTTTTCAGCCGAGAATAATTTCAGGTCCGGATTGGCCAAAGTCACCTTGAGAAAATCCTGATAGTTGTCGGACAGTAGTTGAAACACCTCTTCGTCTTCGTTGTCGCGTTCCTTGCGCTGTTCATAGAGGAACACCAGAATCGCCAGCGGCAAGCCGATGACGGTGACGATGTAGCTCAGCATTTCCCAGGTTTCGATAGTCATGGCGGTTGCCTTGGTTGAATGGGTGAACCGTAACCTGTGATGCCCGGTCAGGTCAATAGCTACTTGAATTTTTAAATTCGCGCCCCATTTATGCAGTAATAATTTTACGAAGGAATTTTCATGCGTTTCGATAAATTTACCACCAAATTTCAGCAAGCCATGGCTGATGCACAGAGCTTGGCCGTGGGCGCGGACAATCAGTACATTGAGCCGCAGCACCTGTTGCTGGCCTTGCTTAATGATGCTGATAGTGGCGCTGCTTCGTTGCTGGCGCGCGCAGGGGGTAACGTCAATGCGCTCAAGGCAGCGTTGAGCGATGCCGCCTCGCGCCTGCCTAAAGTAGAAGGCCACGGCGGCGAGGTACAGGTGGGACGCGATTTATCCAATCTTCTTAACCTCACCGACAAAGCGGCGCAGAAGCGCGGCGATGAATTTATCGCCAGCGAAATGTTTTTGCTGGCCGCCTGCGATGACAAGGGCGAAACCGGGCGCTTATTGAAAACGCATGGCGTGGCACGTCCGCCGCTGGAGCAGGCCATTACTAATGTGCGCGGTGGCGAGACAGTCGGCAGCGCCGAATCTGAAGGCCAGCGTGAATCGCTGAAAAAATACACCATAGACCTGACTGAGCGCGCCAGGCTAGGCAAGCTCGATCCGGTAATCGGGCGCGATGACGAGATCCGCCGTGCCATTCAGGTGCTGCAACGCCGAACCAAAAATAATCCGGTGCTAATCGGCGAGCCGGGCGTGGGCAAGACTGCCATTGTCGAAGGTCTGGCGCAGCGCATCGTCAATGACGAAGTACCGGAATCGCTCAAGGGAAAAAAAGTGTTGAGCCTAGATATGGCTGCGCTTTTGGCGGGGACAAAATATCGTGGAGAATTTGAAGAGCGCTTGAAAAATGTGCTCAAGGAAATCGCGCTAGAGGAGGGCCGCATCATTGTGTTCATAGATGAACTGCACACTATGGTCGGCGCGGGGAAAGCTGAAGGTGCTATGGATGCCGGCAATATGCTCAAGCCTGCTCTAGCCCGTGGCGAGTTGCATTGCGTGGGTGCGACGACGCTGGATGAATATCGTAAGTACGTAGAGAAAGATGCGGCGCTGGAACGCCGTTTCCAAAAGGTGCTGGTAGATGAGCCCAGCGTGGAAGCCACCATCGCCATCCTGCGCGGCTTGCAGGAAAGATACGAACTGCATCACGGCGTGGACATTACCGACCCGGCCATTATCGCTGCCGCAGAATTGTCGCACCGCTACATCACCGACCGCTTCCTGCCGGATAAGGCCATAGACTTGATAGACGAAGCTGCGGCGCGCGTACGTATGGAAATTGATTCCAAACCGGAAGTGATGGATAAGCTGGATCGCCGCCTGATTCAACTCAAGATCGAGCGCGAGGCGGTGAAGAAAGAGAAGGACGAAGCCTCGAAGAAGCGTATGCAGCTGATTGAAGATGAGATCAAAAAGCTGTATCGGGAATACACTGATCTGGAGGAAATCTGGAAAGCTGAAAAAGGTGCGGCACAAGGCACAGCCCAGGTGAAGGAAGAGATCGACCATATACGTGCCGAGATCGTCAGATTGCAGCGCGAGGGCAAGCT
>JANONO010000187.1:0-4355 GCA_031420875.1 Gallionellaceae bacterium
TGAACCGCTGGGCACGGGCAAAAATGGCCAACCTGTTTTTTTGAAAGACATCTGGCCGAGCAGCGCAGAATTACAAGCCGTGAGCAAATACGCCACCGACCCCGCTCTTTATCGCACCCTGTATTCCGATTTGACCCGCGACCTGCCGCTGTGGAACGCCATCGCCGCGCCGACCGGCGATCGGTATCAGTGGGATGATTCTACTTACATCGCGCTACCACCGTTTTTCGCAGGCTTCGGCATGCACACTGACAGCATCAAGGGCATCAGCAATGCCAGAGCTTTGGCCATTTTCGGCGACTCAGTTACCACCGATCACATCAGCCCTGCCGGCAGTTTTAAAGGAGCATCTCCAGCCGGAAAATATTTGCAAGAGCACGGCGTAGCCATCAAGGATTTCAACAGCTACGGTGCGCGGCGCGGCAACCACGAGGTGATGATGCGCGGCACTTTCGCCAATGTGCGCATCAAAAATCTGATGCTGCCGCTCAACGCCGATGACAACCGCACCGAGGGCGGCTATACCTTATACAACGGCGAGCAGATGGCGATTTACGATGCGGCCATGAAATATGTTGCTTCAAAAATTCCCACTGTCATTTTTGCCGGGGAAGAATATGGCACAGGTTCATCGCGTGACTGGGCAGCAAAAGGCACGCAGCTACTCGGCGTAAAAGCCGTCATAGCAAAATCCTACGAGCGCATCCATCGCAGCAACCTGGTCGGCATGGGTGTGCTGCCGCTGCAATTCAAAGGCAACGATAACGTCGCCGCGCTCAAGCTGACCGGCGAAGAAACTTTCGATCTCGGCAACATAGATGACAAGCTGAAACCGCAACAAGACGTGCTGCTCACCATCCGCCGCAAAGATGGCAGCACACAACAAGTGCCACTATTGCTACGCATAGATACGCCGATTGAGGTAGATTATTATCGCCACGGCGGGATACTGCCTTATGTGTTGAGAGAGTTGATTGGTCAAAAATAGGTAGGATGGGTAACCACCCCGGCACTTCGTGCCACCCCTCCTTAATTTAAGGAGAGGAATGCCCCCGCCCAGTGGGCGACCCCGGCACGATGTGCCACCCCTCCTGAATCAGGAGGGGAAAATTCGCAAAGCACTCAAACGGTGATTCTCCCCTCCTTGTTTCAAGGAGGGGAGGGAGCGAAGCGGAAGGGGTGGTAAGATTTTTACGCCTAGAAAAATCTGACGAACCAATAAGGAAACACCATGACCACTAGAACAGAGCGCGATTCATTCGGCCCCATCGAAGTACCTGCCGAACATCTATGGGGCGCGCAAACGCAGCGCTCGCTGCAATTTTTTCACATCTCGACTGAGCACATGCCTGAGGAAATCATGCTTGCTCTGGCTACCGTCAAACGCGCCTGCGCTCAGGTTAATCTCGATGTTCAATTACTCGACGCAGACAAAGCCCAGGCCATCATGCAGGCAGCGGACGAAGTGCTGGCTGGCAAGCATCCCGATGAGTTTCCACTTTCTGTGTGGCAAACCGGCTCCGGTACGCAGAGCAATATGAATATGAACGAGGTGCTGGCGAATCGTGCTTCCGAGTTACTGGGTGGCGAACGCGGTGCGACGCGCAAAATACATCCGAACGATGACGTTAATCTCGGCCAATCCTCTAATGACATTTTTCCGACTGCGATGCACGTTGCCGCCATCATTGGTATCCGGCAAAAAATTCTGCCTGCGCTGCATACGCTACGCACTACGCTTAAAACAAAATCCGCCGCCTTCGCCGACATCGTAAAAATTGGCCGCACCCATTTGCAGGATGCCACCCCGCTCACATTAGGACAGGAATTTTCCGGCTATGTCGCGCAACTAGTTGCAGCAGAATCCTTGCTGCTGGCCGCACTCACACCACTGTATGAACTCGCTGCCGGGGGCACTGCGGTCGGCACCGGATTGAACACCCATCCCGAATTTGGTCTGCGTGTCGCAACGGAACTGGCTAAGTCCAGTGGCTTGCCATTTAAAAGTGCAGCCAACAAATTTGCCGCGTTGGCCGCGCATGACGCGCTGGTATCAGCGCACGGCGCGCTGAAAACACTGGCTGTTGCACTAATGAAAATTGCCAACGACGTGCGCTGGCTGGCCTCTGGCCCGCGCTCTGGTCTGGGTGAAATAAGCATTCCAGAAAACGAACCGGGCAGCTCCATCATGCCCGGCAAGGTCAACCCCACCCAATGCGAAGCACTGACTATGCTGTGCTGTCAGGTGTTCGGCAACGATGTAGCCATCACCATAGGCGGCGCTTCTGGAAATTTTGAGTTGAACGTGTTTAAGCCTCTCATCGCCCATAATTTTCTACAAAGCGTGCGTCTGCTGGCCGATGGCATGAGCAGCTTTGAAGAGCATTGTGCGCGCGGTATCGTAGCCAAT
The DNA here is from genome assembly GCA_031420875.1 of Gallionellaceae bacterium. Taxonomy (GTDB): domain Bacteria; phylum Pseudomonadota; class Gammaproteobacteria; order Burkholderiales; family Gallionellaceae; genus Nitrotoga. Next base: position 2,411 of record JANONO010000187.1, read on the forward strand.
CGCAAACGCATTGCTGACTTGATGGAGTGTTCACTCATGTTAGTCACTGCGCTGACTCCACACATCGGCTATGACCACGCCGCCGAAATTGCCAAACGCGCACACCATGATGGCAGCACGCTCAAACAGGCAGCGTTGGCCTTGGGCTATGTCACAGACAGTGATTTTGATCGCTGGGTGAAGCCGACGGATATGGTTTAATTCCAATTTGCATTAGATAAGGAGCACAAGGCGGCTAGGAGCCGAAGGCGCAGCCAACGCAGTGATTATTTCTAATGCGAATTGGAATAAGGGCAAGCTGCCAACGGAAGTGGGGCAAATACACCAGATCGTACATTGCCTACGCTGTCATGGCAGTTGAAGAAAACGGGAACTCGCGAACTTGTCCTGCCGAAATATCCTTATTCCATTTCCAGATAGAAACGATAACAATCCAACCCGTTCGTGGTGAGCTTGTCGAACCATCCTGGTCGCACCAATACACCCTTCGACAAGCTCAGGGCGAACGGTAGGTGAAAAAATTATGGGCGTTTCTATCTGGAAATGGAATTACACAATCATTTACCATCTGAACTTGAAAAAATTCACATCGTTGCCGTGGTATACCAGCCACAACAGCATCCTTCATAACAAGCGGCTAGTAAGTGGTAAGTGCTATAAACCTAGACGCGACCCTGTGACGGTTCTTGCATCCACCGCATGTTCATATCAGCGACATCCTGATTCGCCCTACACGGCAGGATATTCCCTCGCGGCGGTGGGCTGCGAGTGAATCAATCGAGTCTGACCCTCATGGCACTCGGTTAAGCCTCTGATGCCCTAAAAATGGTGGGCTGAACACTTCTGATGGTAAGCTTTTGTTGCGACACGAAAGCCAGCCACTACAGGAGGTCAGCCCAAATGAAGGATACCAAAGTTCAACGAACTCGGCAGAAAGTTATGATGTTGAAACGGCAATTTTTACAAGGCGACACAGGCATTTTCGCGCAGGTTCTTGGCGACCAGGAGATTACAGCGGTTGTGGACGAACTGGTGGAACCCTACCGCGAGCGCATCTACCCACCGCTGGATACATTGCGCCTGTTCGTTGGGCAAGTGCTGTCCGCTGACCGAGCCTGCCAGGACGTGGTGGGGAGACGCTTATCCGAACGTGTCGCGCTTGGTCAATCGCCGAGCGCACTCAACACCAGCGCTTATTGCGATGCGCGCCGGCGTCTGCCGATCAAACTGCCCGTGGTGCTGGGCGGCATGATCGGCCAGCGGCTGGAAGCGATGACCCCGTCGGCTTGGCGTTGGCAGGGGCGATGCGTCAAACTGTTCGACGGCACGTCGGTGTCGATGCCAGACACACCGAGCAACCAACAAACCTACCCGCAAAGCCGTGAACAGAAACCGGGATTGGGTTTCCCCATTGCCCGCATCGGCGCGCTCATCGGCTTGTCCAGCGGCGCGATACTGGGCTATCAAGTCGCGGCATGCAAAGGTAAAGGGACAGGGGAACAAAGCCTGCTGGCAAACTTGCTGGGTCATCTCAATAACGCAGATGTATTGCTGGCCGACGCACTACTGGCGACCTGGTGGATCATTCATGGCGCGCAGAGCCGGGGAGCGGATGGGGTAATGGCGCAGCATGGCGTGCGCATCACCGACTTCACGCGCGGGCAACGTCTCGGCAAGCACGACCATCTGGTGCGATGGCCGCGCCCGCCGAAACCGCAGGCGATGACTGCGGAAGACTACGCGCGCTACCCGGAATTCATCACGATGCGCGAGGTCGAGGTGAATGGGCGCATCCTGGTGACCACGTTGCTTGACCCGAAATTCGCCTCGGCCCAGGAGTTGGGCGCACTGTACAAGATGCGCTGGAACATCGAAGTTGATTTCCGCGCCATCAAGGCGACGCTTGAAATGGACGTGCTGCGTTGCAAATCGCAACCGATGGTGG
>JANONO010000188.1:0-7578 GCA_031420875.1 Gallionellaceae bacterium
GGCACCGAGCACAGCGACGAAATGACTCCGCAAGGATTTTTATCCAACAACGCAGGCGGCATACTCGGCGGCATTTCTACTGGCCAAGACATCGTGGCACATGTGGCGATCAAACCAACTTCCAGCATCCGTCTGCCGCGCGGCTCGATCAACAAACAAGGAGAAGCAGTGCTGGTGGAGACCTATGGCCGTCATGATCCGTGCGTCGGCATCCGCGCCACGCCCATCGCCGAAGCGATGCTGGCGCTGGTGCTGATAGATCACGCACTGCGCCATCGCGCACAGAATGCGGATGTGGTGTGTGCGACACCCAAAATTCCCGGCAAGCCGACTCCTAGCAATTTGGTGTAGCTTTATTCCGGCTTGCGTTGATAGAGATAATAGTACTCGAATTTTTCTCCGCGCCGGCCTCCTGTCCACAACACATCCCAATATCCCGCCTTCGCGTCGGCTCTGGACAAATTGCCTTGTGTCAGCAAGAGTTCGCAAGCGCCATCTCCGCTGCGCTTGGTCAGAATATTTCCAAAATAATGCAGCATGGCTTTTTGCCCGTCGCCTAAGTAACGGCTGGTGATACAGTCATATTTCGCGGGCAGAGCATCGTTTAGCTCGACAACCATGCTGCGATAACTCTTGCCGCTGTCTAGCCACGGCAGCCACAGCGTCATAGTAAGCACCCACAATAAAGTTACCCCCGCCGCCCAATTGATTACCGCGCGGCGCATAGAGCGCCCTACGCGCCACACCAGCACCACCCATAGCACGGTGAAAACCAGCGCAATCCAGAACGGCGCGGAATGAAATACCGGCTCGAAACCGGGCTGATAGTCTTTCAGCAAGCGTGTGATCTTAGCGCGGTTGTCTAGGTCCAACAACAAGCCACTCCATCCCCACCACATCAGGATCACGATAAACCCAAAAATCATGATGCCGAACCAATCCAAGGCATTGGCTGCACCGCGTCGTAAGGTAGGCAACGCAGCGCTAGCCAATAGGGAGAGTGGCAACAACATCGGTAGTGCATAGACCTCTTTGATTTTGGGTAACAGGCTCAGCATGACCAGCATCGTGACAAAACTTACTATTAACAACTGGAACTCTGATTCGCGCAGCACATTTTTTCGCCCCTGCCACACGGCCCATGCGGCCAGTGGCAAAGCGGGCCAAGCGAACCAGGGCAATATCTTCAGGTAATAAAACCATTCAATATGTTGACCACTTTGGACGTAGTTAAACCAGCGACCGATATTAAACGTCGCTATCCACTCTGCAAATAATTGGGGGGAATGTTGGTATAACAAATAAGGCCAGATTGTTAACCATGGCAAGGAAAATAACAGTGCCATGCTTAGGCTGGCGAGAAACGGGCGGGTGCGCCAAGTGCGGAACAACAGCAGCAAGATGCAAATGGTCAGAAATATCACGGGCGCAATAAAACCCTTGGCCATAAATCCGATGCCTACGCCACTGCCGAGCAAAATTCCTGCGCGCGTACTGCGCCGATGGCACACGGCATAGCCATACAGCATCATGGCGAAACCAGCCAGCAAAGCGAGGTCAGGAATAATTTCGTGGGCGCGCACCAACATGCCTAAACACCCAATCAAAATAATGACCGCAGTCCAGCCACGCCCAGCACCGAATAATTCTCGGCCAGCCAAACCGGTAAATAGCAAAGTAAGCGCGGTATAAAATCCGCTCGCCAGCCGTGCGCCATCATGCAATGGCAGCAATGAAGAAAATAGTTTTGCGAAGAGTGCAGCGGTGATGTAGAACAGCGGCGGCATGTCCATGCGAGGCTCGCCCGCTAGAGTGGGAATGAGCCAGTCGCCGCTTTGCAGGATGTGATAAACCAAGCCGAAACTATGCGCTTCGTCTGACTTCCACGGGTCATGTCCGATCAACCCAGTGCCCACCCACACCGCACACAACAAGCCCAGCAGCCAGGCTTTGCTAGTCGTGATAGGGTGCTCTTGGGAATCAAAAAACATGGGGGAGATTTATTTCAATTGTGGATAGGGCTGTTGAATATGCGAGTCCAGTTTCTGCGTAGCGCTAGTTTCTGCACACCCCAAGATATTGCCAGAGTTGCCATTTTAAAACTTGAAAAAAAAGGCAGCGTCCGCTGCCTTTTAATTGCAATTCTAAATTTGTTCGTATCAGGCAGCCGCTTTTGTGCTGGACTTTGCGTATTTTTGATTGAACTTTTCAATACGGCCAGCGGTATCCACAATTTTCTGTGTGCCAGTATAAAACGGATGACACTCCGAACAGACCTCGACACGCAAGGGCTTGATCGTGGTGGATCGCGTAGCGAACTTGTTGCCGCAACTGCAAGTAACGGCAATCTCGCCGTAGTTTGGATGGATTTCAGCTTTCATTTTTCTTCCTTACTAAAAGATGGAGCGGTATGCCGCACACATATTTGACTGCGAATTATCCATTAAAGGAATCTTCCCCGCAATAAATTTATACCTGTGCGGCGCTTGTTTAAGTGTTGCCCCTGATAACCTGATATCAAGAACAAGCTGCAAAATTAAGCAGCAGCGGATTCCTTTGCTGGCTTGCGCGCAGCCAGCTTTTCCTTGATACGCGCTGACTTGCCGGAACGGTCACGCAAGTAATACAGCTTGGCGCGGCGTACATCGCCACGGCGTTTCAATTCGATGCTGGCGATAGACGGAGAATAGACCGGGAATGTACGCTCGACCCCTTCACCGGCAGACATTTTCCGCACAATGAATGAGGAGTTGAGTCCCTTGTTGCGCTTGGCTATCACCACGCCTTCAAATGCCTGAGTACGCTTGCGCTCGCCCTCTACCACGTTGACGTTGACTACCACGGTATCACCCGGGGCAAAATTTGGAATTGTTTTTCCCAAACGAGCGATTTCTTCTTGCTCTAATATTGCGATCAGATTCATTATATTTCCTCTTGTTGTACGGATGCTTGTTCCTGCTGGTACTCTGCCAGTAGTCGAGCTTCCTGTTTTGTTAACTGGCGATGTGCCAGCAAATCCGGGCGGCGTTGCCAAGTGCGTCCTAGCGCCTGCTTTAACCGCCACTTCTCTATCTCGGCGTGGTGTCCAGAAAGCAATACTTGCGGAACACCCTCACCTTGAAAAACTTCTGGCCGCGTGTAATGCGGACAGTCCAACAAACCATGCACAAATGAATCCTGCTGCGCCGACTCAGCATCACCCAATACGCCGGGCAATTGCCGCACCAAACTGTCTATCACCACCATCGCTGCCAACTCGCCACCGGACAACACATAATCGCCAATGGAAAGCTCTTCATCCACATGCTTTTGCAATAGCCGCTCATCTATGCCTTCATAGCGGCCAGCCAGCAATATCAAGCCTTCGTCGCGCGCCAACAATTCCTTTACCACTACATGATTCAGTGGCCGTCCTTGCGGTGACAAATGAATGACGCAACTTTTTTTAACGCCCGCTTGCGCCTGATTTTGTCTGGCTGCGACTATCGCCAGTTGCAGCGGCTCGGCCAACATCACCATGCCTGGACCACCACCATACGGCCTATCATCTGCGGCGCGGTGATTGTCGTGGGTGAAGTCGCGCGGATTCCACGTATGCAGGGTAAAGTTACCCTGCTCTGCCGCGCGGCGCGTTATCCCATACCGGGTAATCGCATCAAACATTTCCGGGAACAGCGTGATGACATCGAAAATCATACTACCGCTTCTTTGCCCAATCGGCTGACCAATCAACCTGTATTACTTTTTCTGCCAAATTCACGCGCTTGATTGCGCTGGCTATGAACGGGATCAGCACCTCTTCAGCTTTACCCCGCACGCACAGCACCCGTACGCACAGCACTTGGTTAGCGCCGGTATCCATCAAGCTCTCTACTATCCCCAGGCTCGTGCCTGCAAGGTTCAGCACATTCAGCCCGATCAAATCAGACCAATAATATTCATCTTCACTTTGTTGTGGCAAGCTGCTGCGCGGCACTGCCACCAGCAACCCTTTAAACTTTTCGGCTGTGGTGCGGTCGTTGCAACCAGGAAATTTAGCAATGAGGCCTTTGCTCTGCACCGCAAATTTTTCCACGCTGATTTCGCGCCACGGTTGCTTTTCATCCCCCAGCCACCACACTGGGTAATCAACCAAGCCATCCACGGATTCCGTGTAAGCTTTAATGGCTACCCAACCGAGTATGCCCTGCGCTGCTGCAATCCGCCCCATGATAACCATGGGATCCTCAGCCGCCTCAGGCTGTTGCAGCGACACCAGAAGCCTTGGCTGTGGCACTAGCGCGCTTCACCAATTTGGCTACGGCGGGGCTCAGTTGCGCGCCCTTTCCTTGCCAGTGGGCGACACGACCCAGCTCGATACGCATACCGTCTGTACTCTCTGGGTCAACCGGATTGTAAAATCCTATGCGCTCAATAAACCTGCCATCACGGCGGTTGCGCGAGTCAGCCACAACAACATTAAAGAACGGGCGATTTTTGGAGCCGCCGCGTGAAAATCTGATAATAACCATAAGTCAACCTGCTCTTCGTTAGAAAATAAGCCTTAGCGGATACCAAGGGGGCGGGATTTTACGACACTTTGCGGGGTTAAAGCAAGCAAAAACCTCCGCCCGAATTGCCTCAAGATAAAAGTCACGAAACGTAGTCGCAAGGAAGGATCGTGGCCTCAAGCTCAAGGTGGCGAATTCAGTATTGAAGTGCAATTTTGAATAACGCCAGCCAAGTGGCGGGGTGCCGTAGCATCCATGCCTTTTTGACCAGCCAGTCGAAATTGCACTTCAATACTGAATTCGTCTTGTTTTAAAAACTCCCGGATAAAATATTAAAAAGTAGAGCTAGGAGTCAATGGCCTGAAAGTTTCGGGCTCTTCGGTATGTCCGTTAGCGTCAGCAGTAGCGGCAGATACTATCGGGCAAAGGACAACAATCCCTGGCTCGGTCAAAGTAACCAAGCCCCGCCGTGCCGCTTCCAAAATATTTACTGCGCTATCAAACAGCACACCATTGCCTGCCAGGCCCGAATTCATAATGTCGCTAACCGTGTAGCCGGGGGCGGCGTTAACAATTACCACGTCCCAATGCGGTGAATAGCCAGGCACTCCTGGAACTGTTGCCACAACATTGGACTGGTACCTTCGATCGCCGCCAATCAGGTAAATATCGCTGGTATTCATTCTATCCGTTCTTTTTTCCATACCCTGGTTTATGTAATATATTTCCTTCCCTGCAAAAAACCCATTGGTGATAAGTTTGCCCGCATGCGCCCATGACGATGCCAGTGTCAACGTAAGAACAGCAATGGTAGTTAGATAATTTTTTTTCATGGTTTAAGCCTCCGATTGTGCATAATGAATAATGTTGGATATACCCTTAATTATTATAGAGATATCCGCCAGTCCAGAAAGAAATTTACCTGGACAGCAGCATATTCGGAACGCTCAAAAAAATAGTTACATTGCTATTCAAAATAGCCGACTGCGCCGCAATTGGAAAAGGCCAGAGCTTGCCGCCCACCCCCCTGTTCCGGTATAGTGCTGTCTGCCGTTTAGAACTAATGGGAGAGCGTGTTACCTGTTTACACAGGTACACCGCCGAAGGCGCAACACCCGCAACCGCTCAGGCTCAAGAACCATAGTTACAGGCAAATCTGGAGAGTGCTGTTTAGACAGCCACCGAAGGGGCACGCAACGCAAGTTGTAATCTCTCAGGTATCAAGGACAGATGGGGCGCAGCGCGAATTCGTGCTGCGCCTTTTTTCATTTTTAGAAAGCATATATGACGTTAAAACAAACCCCGCTCAACGCTGCACACCGCACCATGGGCGCCAAGATGGTGGATTTCGGCGGCTGGGACATGCCGGTCAATTATGGTTCGCAGATAGATGAGCACCATCAGGTACGGCGCGATTGTGGCATGTTCGATGTGTCGCACATGCGCACGGTGGATATACACGGCGAAGGCGTGCGCACCTTTCTGCGCTATCTGCTGGCGAATAATGTGGACAAGCTACAAACGTCCGGCAAGGCGTTGTATTCCTGCATGCTGCGTCCCGCTGGCGGCGTGATAGATGATCTGATTGTGTATTTCATGCGTGAGGACTGGTTTCGCATTGTGGTCAATGCAGGCACGGCAGATAAAGATATTGCGTGGATGAAGGAACAGGCCGCGAGTCATGCGCCGCAATTAAAAATTACTTCGCGCAATGAGTTGGCAATGGTGGCCGTGCAAGGCCCGAACGCCCACGCCAAAGTGTGGCAGGTATTGCCGCAGACTAAAGCCGCGACGGAAGGCTTGCAGATTTTTCAGGCAGCGGACTGCGGCGATTATTTCGTGGCGCGCACTGGCTATACCGGCGAAGAAGGTTTTGAAATTATTTTGCCAGCCACTCTGGTGGAGGCGTTCTGGGATAATTTGCACAAGGCAGGCGTTGCCCCCATCGGCCTCGGCGCGCGCGATACTTTACGCCTAGAAGCGGGAATGAATTTGTACGGGCAGGACATGGACGAAACCATCAACCCGCTGGAAGCCGGGCTGGCGTGGACGGTGGATTTGAAGAGTGAGCGCGATTTCATCGGCAAGGCTGCGCTGCTGGCTAATCCGCCGACGCGCAAAATGGTCGGATTGGTGCTGCTTGATCGCGGCGTGTTGCGCGGCCATCAGCAAGTGCATAGCGCGCAAGGCGTGGGCGAAATCACCAGCGGCAGCTTTTCGCCAACGCTGGAAAAATCCATTGCACTGGCGCGTGTGCCGAAAGAGGTACAAATCGGCGACACGGTTCAAGTGGCAATACGCGATAAAATGCTGAACGCAAAAATAGTGAAGTATCCGTTTGCACGGAATGGCAAGGGTTTAATTTAATTTGTAGGGTGGGCACGTTGTGCCCACGCGGGATCGGTGGGCAACGAGTTGCCCACCCTACGAGATGATCGTTTAATTATTTGGAGAACACTAATGAGCAACAACCCAAGCAACCTCAAATACGCCGCCTCCCACGAGTGGGTAAAAACAGAAGCCGACGGCACAGTCAGCATCGGCATTTCCAATCACGCGCAGGAGTTGCTGGGCGATATGGTATTCGTTGAATGCCCGGCAGTCGGGCGCAAACTTAAAGCGGGCGAGGAATGCGCGGTAGTGGAATCAGTCAAAGCAGCCTCTGATGTGTATGCGCCGATCTCAGGCACGGTGACGGCGATCAATCCGGCACTGGATAAAGCGCCGGAAGCGATTAACACCGATCCTTACGGTTCATGGATGTTCAAACTCAAGCCGGACAATGCGGCGGACATTAACAGCTTGATGGATGCCGCTGCTTATCAGGCGCATGTAGATAGCGAAGCACATTAAAAGCAGGATTCAGGACGCGGGATGCGGGATTCAAAAACCGTTTTCCCTCCTGAATTCCGTATCCCATATCCTTTAATTCCGTATCCTGACCCATGATCACCACTGACAAATTTGTAAACCGCCACAACGGCCCGCGCGCCAACGACATCACCGCCATGCTGGAAAAAATTGGCGCAAGTTCGGTAGATGAACTGATAGACCAAACCATACCGGCGGCTATCCGCTTGAAAAAACC
>JANONO010000189.1:0-6102 GCA_031420875.1 Gallionellaceae bacterium
AAGGCAAGAACTGCTGCCGTTCGTAGCGCGTCATTAGCCAAGCTGGAAACCCGTGAAAAACGCTCTTGCATGGAGCGCATACCCATTTTAAACAATGCATTAAACATGACCTACCTCCCTAAAAAAATAACCCATAAACTAAAATATTCTGATGGCACCACTGACCACCTCTAAAAATTCATTCCCTAATCCTGACTTTCACTATTTAAAATTTTCGATTGATGCATGCGATGTATTCGCCCAGTTGCGTTTGCGTGTCTAAACACTGACCCAACGCGCATGCGAATTGTTGATTTATTTTTGTTGAACGCATTCCGCACATCGGTCACAACCAAAGCTCCTGACCAGTTTGCGCCTGTTTTCACTTTTACCCCACTCGATGAAGATTGAGCCATCACCTGATCAGCACGCTTTCTGTACGGCTGTTACGCTGGCGCAGCACAATGAAAGCTGATCACGAATTTGGCATTTGATTTGCTTATCTGACAGATTGTCTATCTGCCGCTGGAATAGCACTTTAAACACGTGCGCGACACCCCACAGCTTAAGCTGCGCTGTGATTTTTTTGTTCTCATCGTTTACTTTGGCAAGGTTGACGCGAAAGATCCCCCAGTTGATTTCGGCCTTTAACCCAGACAATCCACCAGACAATCCATTAGACCCAATTGCGTCATTCCCGCCTGCGCGGGAATGACAGGCTAATGGATTATCTGGGTTTAATGTCAGCAGCGCGTCAAGCAACTGGCTGAGCTTGTCCTGCAGCTCAGCCAAATCAAAAAATCCAGGTTGGACTTTCATATCTGCCCTCCTCTGGCTACCCTTGTCCCTAGATGATAGTTACAAGCTGCGCCGGATCAGATGTTATATTCTTTAGACGGGACATCCCCCTAGCTCCGCAGGAGCTAATACGAGTTTTTCTATTACGTCCAACGATACTTTCGTGAGCAACGAGAATCAGTATTAACAGCCTGCTAGAACAGTCCCGCGATGTGGATTTTATGCGGCTGAACCTGAAGTGACGCTAAAGGGACACCCTGTTTTTATTATTACAATCTGAGCAATTTTTTTGAGGTGGCCTGCATTATTTTTCCCGGCTCTAAACCGCCCTCATCGGGCAATCGAACAATTTTGTGTGTTACAAAATCGAACAGATCAAATGGCCGGACAGATCACGTGGGAAAAGCAGCAATTATCATTCCATCTCGTGTATGGCCTTACTCAATATATGGGATAGCAGCGCCTCGCTAGCTCTCAGTGGAGGGTAGGCGAACTCGAATGAAACGCCGCCCCGTCTAATGGCAAGCTCATTAACCCCAGAGATTTATAGAGTTAAGGCGAATGATAAATTGTTGAAGATTGGCAGAATTTATTCTGGCGGGGAAATAAATTACTTGAAAATGAGAAAATAATTCTCTTGCTTGAGAAAAAATAGGTCGTAATTACAGTGAAAGGCAATCACTTATCCTTTTTTTAACGAGCCAGCTTAGGGTTGTAGCATTGCAACCCTTGAGCGAGTGATGTCCAAGCTGCTAAGCTGCCCTGATTTGAATCGGGAGCGCTGAGCCTACCTAGAAAAGCAGTGTTACTTCCTTGACACGACCAACTGACGAATGTTTCTGTATGGTGCGCTGCCGAACGATGGGTCCAATAGGCTGGACGTCCACCAAAGTTCCCTGATTCGATACGTCCCCCTTCGGCCAAAGGCTCAAGCATGGCTTTAAGTTGCGCAGCATTGACGACGCTACGTTGGCTGGCATAGAAGTCAAAGGTGTAAGGTTTATTCTCGTAAATAAATTTAACATCCGTGCGCCTGTCGAGTGCCTGCATATTGTGCTCAAACACATTCACAAAGCTGGCCGACAAATTCCAATCAGGCAGCCGTGATTTTAAACCCAGCGACGGGATGACCCAATCCTGCCCCTGCATGAATGCAATACCGCCTACAGGCAAAAATGCCGCATATCTGTCACCCACAAAGGAGCGAATATTTTCGTTTACATTCCAAGTGAAAAGATGATGGGGAATAGAAAATTCCATGACCGGATGATTGTCGGTATTAAGATCGGCATCTGCAACATAGTCAGACACCTCTTTGCCTGACATCAGGTGCAGACCAATCAGTGAGTCGGGAGTGGGTCTGGAGATTCTGGCCATTTCAAAAGCCAGTTTTCGGTCATTTAATTTCTGCTGCATAGCGGCATAATCCACGACCAGCGGCTTTTCCGAACCCAATACAATGAGCTCTATATTGGAACTGGAAAGCCACAGACTGGTATCGGGGAAAACCGAGCTAACCGTTTTAACAAATCTTTTTATATCTAGCGGAGTAATGCTGTACAGCTGAAACCACGAAGCAAATAGGCCGTCTGGCGCGAGCCTCTGCCTAACCAAGCGATAGAATTCCTGCGTAAAAATATTGGCTGTACCCGATACCCAGGAATAGGAAGGGGTGATGATAATGAGGTCATATTTATTTTGGGTGTGCGCAAGAAAATGTCTGCCATCGTCTATGATGACATTCACCCGCTTGTCTTGCAGCGCATGGTTGTTGTATTCTGCAAAAAAATGGTTGGCCTTGACTGCGCCGGAAGAAATCTCCAGCAAATCCACTTCCTCTATCCCTTCCACCTGCAGCAGCGCACCTAGCGTAATGCCAGCACCCAGCCCGACCAACAATGCTTTTTTAGGATTTTTATGGATTAAGGCAGGCAGCACAGCCTGCTCTATCTGAACCGGCATATCACCCGGATGATTGCCGCCTTCGCTATGCCCGCTAAGATTTAGGTTGAGGCTGCCGTCCGTCATCTGATAGACCAGCACGCTGCCTGATATGCCTTCATCGGTATAGATTGCTTTGCTGGATAAAATTTTGTCTGCCACCTGCGGCCTCTCAGTCAAGGTCTTTAATAGGTAGGGGAAGTTACTGTACATCAGCACTGGATTCCAAGGCGGGGACAAGATTGCGAGCAACACACCTGCGGCCACTGCACCGCCACCTGCAAACCAGCCCCATTTTTTTCTATTGTGGATGCCGATCACCAGAAATACGATACCGATCAATAGGTATAGTCCCGCCAACAACTTGAATGTTGTCTGCGTTCCAACAAAGGGGATCAGTATAAAACCTGCTGCAACGGCGCCAAGCACTGCGCCTAGAGTGTTAATGGCATAGATAAGACCGATTTTTGCACCTAGATCTGAAATGGCGCTTCCCATATAGATGCGACAAACCAATGGAAAAGCTGCACCCATTAGCAGGGTAGCGGGCAACATAGCAAACGATGCCACGAAAAATTCAACCAGCTGTATGCCCAAGAAAGTGTGTGGCATCCATTTAATCAGGGCAAGAAAGAGCAGTGGCAGATTGCCTATCAGCAGCGCACCCAATAACACCGCAAAAGCAAGGCTAATCTGTATCAGGCCAAACCAAAAATATTGCCTTTGTTTGATTTTATTAAATAGGCTGACCATGATCATGCTGCCCACAGCAATGCCGAACAAAAATGTTGCCAGCATGATGGTGAACGCATAAACCGAACTACCGATAATCAACGCCAGTGATTTAGTCCACAAAACTTGGCAGGCAAGCGAGGCAAACCCCGAAAGCGCAAAGGCTATCAGTAGCAAAACCTGAATGCGTGGCTGCGCGATTGTCGAGCCAGTTTTTAATTCTAGCAAGTCTGCTTTTGAAGATAGCGATGTGGCGGTATTTTTTTTATGGCGCGCAAGAAAAGCCCAGCATCCTGCTGCAATCAGAAAATTGAGTAAAGCGGCCATGCCTATGCCGCTACGCAATCCCAACATGGGAATCAAGAAATATCCCGCCAGTAACACGCCAAACACCGCGCCCAGGGTGTTGATTGCGTAGATGCTGCCGAACTGTTCGCCTATGCTGTCTTTTTCCTTGATTAGAATTCTGGAAATAATCGGCAATGTTCCGCCCATTAGAAAAGCGCCCACACCTATGACAATAAAGGCCAGAACAAAACGAGCAGCGGTCAACAGGTAAAAATCATTGGGCAGACTAGCCAACAAGGGTAAATAAATTTTATCGAGATTGGTCAGGGTGACTAAAGTAGATAGGCCGTAAAGTCCGACCAGAACCTCTAATATGACGTAGGCTTTAAGGTGATTATTTATTCTATCCGCCAGCTTGCCCAGAGCATAACTGCCCAAGGCCAAGCCCGCCATAAATGCAGCAAGCGCGGTACTCACTGCCAGCGTGGTGCTGCCGAACACAAAGGTGAGCATCCGCATCCAGATAGTCTCATACGCGAGACCCACGAGACCGGACAGAAAAAATGCGCCAAATATGATGATTTTTGTTGCGCGCTGCGAAGTAGCCAGATTCAATTTAAAGCTGCGTGTTATCTGTGGCACAATTTTTTAGCGGGTAATGAGATCTGAACTGTGCTACTGGCTGGGTGGCTGAACTGCTGCCGATGGTTTTCCGCTATTGACTAGCTTGTCCAGCACCCCTTTGAAACGAGGATCATCCCGTAAACTATCCAAGTCTTTATCGTCCGGTGAGAAATGAAATGCCTGATCAAAATCTAGTGCAGCTAATTTATCCAGATACTCAAATGCCTGATCCTTCTTATTCTGTAGCGCATATAAGCAAGCAAGATTGTAATAAATATCTGCTACAGTAGAGTTTCGCCTATGAAAATTTTGGGCAACCGGTTTAGTTGCCAAGCCGGCCAGGTAAGCCGCCTCTTCTTCTGCCACCATGCCTTTAAACGAGTAGGCTAAACCCATATTGTAATAATATTCCTGGTTGGAATCATCCAGCGCAATGGCTTGCTTAAATAATGCCAACGCCTCATCGTATTGCGCTCTGGAAGCCCGTTCAAATCCCTGCTGGTTAATTTTAGTGGCCTTTTGTCGGTCATTTTCGATACAAAAGGTGTCAGTGTCATTGACGCAAACAACCCCTTGAACCTCGGCCTTTGCTGTTTGCTCGGCATGATTTGCTGTACAGCCAACCAGCATGGTTAGCGGCAGTATCGCGACACAAAGATATAGTGAGCTGCGTGTATAAATAGTGCGGTAGTAGGTGGCTAACATTTTGTGTATTGCTCCTTTAATTTCAGGCTATCCACGACCCTCTCCTAAATCCTCTCCCCTAGGGAGAGGGGATGGTCAGTTGACAAACCCGGATATGCGTTCAGAGATAATGTGAATTCTATGGCTAACTGTTTTTTCTAAATTCTGATGAACGGGTAAATTATAGCGCAAAAAAAAATCGCAGGATTGCTCCTGCGATTTTTATTCCTACTCTTTATTGGGCTGCTCATTCAGCAGCCCAATAAAGCCATCAGTTAAAGCATCATACTAAAGCGTTACAGTGATGGTTGAAGAGCCAGTAATACTGCTAGAACCTGCATTTCTACAGTTGTTACCTTCGCTGGATTCAACCACTACTTTGCCAGAATCAGTACATGCACCCACATAGTAAACCCCTGCTGGAGTACCTACTGGCACTGTTACCGTAGTTCCTGCAGAAGTGGTGTAGGCTTTTGCTGCCAAGCCAACTATGACGCGATCACCAGTCAACTTAATATCTGCGGTGGTAATAATCTTATCCGCTGACAAATAGAAGCTGGTCTTGAAGGTGGTAGCTGTACCCAACGTACCCTTATTCCTTGCGGTATTGGTAACAACGAAGGTCAAGCCACGCTTCACAGTGGTTGCGGTCTTGCTTACCTGAGTCATAACCAAATCAACTGCATAGATTTGGTAAATCTGGAAAGCTGGTGCACTAACATTACCCGCTGCATCCCTGCCACGATACTGCAACAGTGTGGATCTGGTGATGGTCAGCGAACAAGGTGCGGTGCAAGACGGAGATAAAGTTGTCGGTGTACCGCCATTCATGGTGTAGAAGACAGTGGTATTAGGCTCATTAGAGCTTAACGTCACTGGCAACGGACCGGTGAATATTGTAGTCGAGCTACCCAACGGGTTAGGAGTGATTACAGGTGGTGTAGTGTCGTCACCGCTTGTTACTGAAATACTAGCTGGTGCCGATGTAGCTGGCAAGTAAGCAGCATCACCCGCTTGGCTGGCTGTTACGCTGCAAGTGCCGGCTGTTGCTGGAGC
>JANONO010000190.1:0-6498 GCA_031420875.1 Gallionellaceae bacterium
ATGCGCGGCTTCACCTTGCTGGAGCTTCTCATTGTTCTGGTAATAGTCGGCATTACGCTGGGCATGATTTCTTTCAAAGGGCTGCCGGACGACCGTCAAATTTTACTAAGCGACGCACAACGAATCGCCTTGTTGCTGCAACTGGCGCGTGACGAAGCCATTGTACGCAATCGTCCTATTGCATTTGAAGCCGAAGCTAGCGGCTATCGCTTTCTGATGCGTGATGAGGGCACTTGGCAAGTGATCGAACAAGATGACATGTTACGTACACGGCAATTCAAAAAATCTCCAGTCTTATTTTTTATGAGTCCATCCGCCGCTGACCCAACTGCGCCGATCAGAATTATTTTTGGCCGTGAGCCGGTGGATAAACCCTTTACATTAACGATGTCACTGGGTGAGCAACAAGTCGCAATTCATGCGGATGGAATAGGGCATTATTCGGTTGAGTAACATGAACAAATTCCGACCCAAAATAATCAAAGGATTTACCCTGCTCGAAGTGCTGGTAGCGCTGGTCATTGTCGGCACGGCCTTGGCCGCCAGTCTGCGCGCCGTCAGCAGCTTGACACAAAATAGCAGCGACTTACGTGCTTCGATGATGGCAACCTGGTCTGCGGAAAACCGTCTGGCGCAAATTCGCTTGGGGCGCGTATGGCCGCCATTGGGGCAACACCGGTTCGATTGTCCGCAAGGTGATTTGATTTTGTTGTGCGAAGAAAACGTATATGGCACGCCCAACCCATTTTTCCGCCGGGTCGAAGTCAGCGTCTTTGATTCGCAGTACGAGGGACGGCGCATCGTCAAATTAACCCAGGTTGTGCCGAATTGAATAAGCAACAAGCAAAACAACATAAGGGCTTGACCTTGGTTGAATTGCTGGTCGCCATTAGCGTCCTCGCCATCGTGGCAGTGCTGGGTTGGCGCGGCTTGGACAGCATCGTTCGTGCGCGGATTGCGCTGACTGCCGACTTGGAACAAACCCGTGGCGTACAGCTTGCCTTCGCCCAATTGCAAAGCGATTGTCAGCATTTAGCCAACGACTCAACCTTGATTAATCGCGCGGCAATCAATGCTCAACCCACACAACTCAACCTGATCCGCGTGGTGTATTCCGACAACCAACCATCGCGCTTGCAAGTAGTCAGTTATCAGGTCAAAGAGGGGGTGCTGACACGGAGAGAATCTGCCGCTACGCGCGACATGAAATTGTTGGATGAATTTTGGCAAGCTGCCACCTTGCAACGCGATAAAGATGCACCGGTCACACTACAATCTGATGTCACTGCCATGACGGTGCGGATTTGGCAGAGCAGCAACAACGGCTGGGCTAGTCCGGTGTCGACTCCCGCCACGCCGCCCACCGGGCTAGAAGTCGCACTTCAATTAAAGGGTCATAAAATCAGCTTGCTTAAAGTATTTTTGCTGGGTGCAGCATGATGCGCTTGCATAGGCAACGCGGAGTAGCGGTTATCACAGCCTTGCTGCTGACGACGCTGGCAATCACCATCGTCACCAGTTTATTTTGGCAACAACAGGTGCAAGTGCGCTCCATCGAAAACCAACGCTTGCAGTTGCAAAAGCAATGGATATTGCGCGGCGCGCTAGATTGGGCAGGATTGATTTTGCGCGAAGATGCCAAGCATTCCAGTATTGATAGTTTGGATGAACCTTGGGCGGTGCCTCTAGCTAAAACACCGCTCGATCAATATGTGGATGAGGGGCATACCGATGCTGATGCTGATGCTGATGCTGCCGAGGCGAACTTATCCGGCAGCATCAGCGATGCACAAGCGCGTTACAACCTGACCAATCTGTGTCCCAACGGAATAATTGACCCAGCAGAAGTCGCCGCCTTCTCACAGCTACTCCACAACGTAAAGTTGAATCCGAATTTGGCTCAAGCCACTGCCGATGCAATGGCGGCGGCGCTGCAAATACCGAATGTCGCTACTGCCAATAGCAGCACCCAATCCGGCCCGCAGCCTATGAATTTCACCCAACTGGATGATTTGCTCGCCGTGCCCGGCTTCTCGCCTGAGATGCTAGCTAGATTAAGAGATTTCGTGATTTTCCTGCCGAGCATCACGCCGGTGAATGTCAACACCGCCTCACCAGAAGTACTGTCCGCCAGAATTAATCAACTATCGCTCGCTCAAGCTACGGCCTTGGTAGCCAGCCGCAGCAGCGCCAGCTTTCGCGACCTTGCCGATTTTATTAACCGTTTACCTAACGGAAATTTTCGAGTTGCGCCCAACGTCGCATCGGTCGCCAGCAATTATTTTTTGGTTAACGGAATAGTGCAAATGAGCCGCGCCAGCTTGGAAGTGCAAGCCTTGCTCGAGCGCAACGGCGGCAACCCTCCCAAGCTTATTTGGATTAGGGAATACTAGAGGGATTATTCCAGCTCGTTTCTACAATGATTGGCAATTTATTTATGGGCACTTTTAAAAAGATTGGCGGCATCCTTATGGCTTATAAAAAATAAAAAAGCCGGAACAAGTCCGGCTTTTTTATCACACCAGCGGCAATTAAAACTTTAAAATTGCGCTTAAATATAATGAGTCTGCTTCACCCGCTATGTCTAAACCCAAACGCGCACTAACGTTACTATTAAAATCATGTTGAACCCCACCACCCAATACCAAGTTAGTGTCGGTGTCGCGTCTTGTTCCCCAAGAATATTTTTTCTCGACTGTAGCACGCTCAAAGCCAGCTTTAGCAAAAAGGGAAAATGGCGACATCCCTTGAGGTTTCACCGGGAACATCGCCACACCAGCCACGCCGATGCTTGAATAATCAATGTCGCCCCAAAAATTTGAACCGTTGTCACCACTGATGTAACTCACTTCAACAGAGTACATCGGATCAAGTTGATACCCCCCCAAAATACCGACATAGTTGTCGCCTATTTGCAATCCAGCGTAAACAGGGGCGTTAGCCGCTAAGGCAGGTGTGGAAAATGCAGCGCACGACAACAAAACAACAGCAATACTTTTTTTCATTTCTATCTCCAGTACATTAACAAAAGCCCGCTTGTTAGCAATCACAACAATTTGCGAGGGGGCATTTATATCATAATTTCACAAACCATCGGCGGGCAATTATTCTGTCATGTATCAAGCAATGAACTGACTGATATGACGCAGCGCCTTTTCCGTCGCGCCACGATGAGCGCTGACAAAGCGTAGTCCAGCTTGGCCTGCTTCCGCCATCTGTGCCGGATGATCCAGAAAATTTTGTAAATGGTGTGCCAAGTCGGCTGTATTCTGAACGCGCACCGCCGCGCCGCTTTCCACTGCAAGTTGGCTTGCTTGCGCGAAATTATAAGTGTGCGGGCCAATCAGCACGGGCTTGCCTGTGGCGCACGCTTCGATCAGATTTTGCCCGCCGAATGGCAGCAAGCTGCCTCCGATAAAAGCCAGATCGCACGCGGCAAAGTAAGCGAACATTTCGCCCATGCTATCGCCCAGCACAACTTGCGTCTCTGGCGCAATTATTTGTTGGTCACTCCTGCGTTGAAAACGGATGCCTTGTCGGGTGAGCAGTGCGGCTATTTCGTCGAAACGCTGCGGGTGGCGCGGCACGATGACGGTCAGCAATTGCGAAATGCGAATTTTCTTAAGCATGTCCAACAACAACTCTTCTTCGCCTGCGCGGGTGCTCGCGGCCAGAAAAATTTTTCGTTTATGGCCAAGCTGGGCATTACCAAACCGGGCGCGCAATTGTTCGCCCAATTGCAGCATGGGAACAGGTGGTTCAATGTCAAATTTCAGATTACCCATGACCGCCACCGCACTTGCACCCAAAGCGGTCAGCCGTGCGCCATCGGCTGCGCTTTGTGCGGCAATCAGGCTGAGTTCGCGCAATCCAGAGCGGGTTAAATTTGGGTAGCGCGCATAACGTGCAGCCGATTTTTCCGACAGTCTGGCATTGAGCAACAGCAATGGAATTTTTTCAGCGTGGCAAATGTGAATCAAGTTAAACCAAATTTCAGTTTCCAGCAGGACTCCAATGCTTGGGCGAAAGTGCCGCAAAAAGCGCGATACGGCAAAAGGGTAATCATAGGGCACATAAACGCGCAGCACACCATCGCCATATAGTTGTTCGCTGGCGGCGCGACCCGTGGGCGTGGTATGGGTGAGCAGCAGTTGATGGTGCGGATAATTTTCCTGTAAGCGTTTGACCAGGCTGGCAGCGGCATGAGTTTCTCCAACCGATACGGTGTGCAGCCAAATGATGGGCTTGTTGCTGCGTGGTGCGTAAAACCCAAACCGCTCGGCAATGTGTTCGAGGTATTCTGGTTGTTTGCGTGCGCGCCATAACAGATGAAAAAATATATAGGGCAATAGCAGCCACAATACGGAGGTGTAAAACAACCTCGGGCTTAGCATACCGCCGCCTTGTGCAGCGCATCGATGACTGCGGTTGTTTCCGGTGCATTGTCGACACCGCCAAGATTGACGGCGCATCTGCCAGCATACAAACCGGTAAGCGCTGGGTCGGTAGCAGTATAAATGCCGATCGTGGGCACGCCCAGCGCTGCCGCTAGGTGGGCAAGGCCAGTGTCCACGCCGATCACCGCTTGTGCGCCACCGAGCAGAGCCGCCGCTTTGTTCAGATCCAAGCGCGGCGGCGCAACTGCGTCGGGAATAGCCCCGGCGAGGCGCAGGCTGCGAGCCTGTTCCGCCGCGCTGCCCCAAGGCAAAACGCAGCGGATATTCATGTCATGCAGATAACGTCCCAGTGCGATCCAGTTCGCCTCATTCCATAACTTATCATCGCGGCTGGTGGCATGCAACAGCACGGCGTAAGCCCCGTTCTCCAGCCATGCGGGGCGAGCGATTGCGGGCGGTCGAATACCGTAATCCGGGACACCTTCGGGCCTGTAACCCAGCGCCAACCCCGCGAGATAGCGGTTGCGCTCCACCGCATGTTGTTCTCTGGTGACGGAAAAGCGGTGGTTGTAGAAGAGGCTGGCGAGCGGTTCACGGGCGCTATCCCAAGCGAAGCCGCAGCATATCGTCCGTGCGCAGCACACAATGAGAGCGCTTTTCAGCAAACCTTGGGTATCCAGCGCAAGATCGTAATGGCGGGCGCGCAAATTTCGGCAAACTGCACGAATCTCATCGCGTGATCCCCACCATGATTTGCGCCAGCGGCGTATTGCGATGGGAATGACCTCTCGCACTCCATGATGCAGCACAGGCAAGGCAGCAAAATTTTCCTCAACCACCCAGTCGATCCGCATAGCGGGAAACCGCTTGAGAATATCCGTCACAACGGGGAGATTGTGCAGCACATCGCCCAGCGAAGACGTTTTAACCAACAAAATGTTTGAGGGGTTCTGCACGGCGGATTTGAAAGGCTGGTAGCTCAGGATTGAGCGGGCGAATGATATAGTTATTCGCGGGCAACTCCAAACACACCGGTTGCAGCCAAGGGGGCACACTGTTACGGGTGCAGTCTTCAAATCCCCGCCCCCCCCACAGTCCTTGACAGCTTTGACATGGTACTGCTTAATGTGTGCAGTAAATTTATGATGCTCGACAATCCCAGATTGTCCTTCAGGTCATTTCTGTGACGCGCGCATACAATCACGAGGGTATCAAATTTCAAGCAACTGAAGATCGAAATAACAAAAAAAGTTTATCCAAATATGACTATGCGTGATCGAAAAATATATGCAGTGATTCTCGCGGGCGGCAGCGGTAGCCGCTTGTGGCCTTTGTCGCGGAAAAATTTGCCCAAGCAGTTTTTGGCGCTGGAGGGTGGCGCATCGCTGCTGCAAGCAACCATCAATCGGTTAGCGCCAGTCATCACTGCCGAGCATGTTTTGATTGTGACGCAGGAGGCGCACGCAAAAGGCGAGGCTTACCACTCGCTTTTGCCTTACCAGACCCTGTTTGAGCCGGTTGCACGCAACACCGCACCCGCAATTGCGCTGGCCGCTGCTCAATTAATGATGGACGGAGGCGACCCCATCATGGTGGTACTCCCTGCCGACCACATCATCAAGGATGAAGCGCGGTTTCGCGCATATCTGCAAGTGGCAATTGCTGCGGCGGAAGGGGGCGGGCTGATTACCTTCGGCATTCAACCCAGCCGACCCGACACCGGGTTTGGTTATATCAAAGCACAGGCTGGAAAGAAATCAGAAATATATCCGGTTGAGCAATTTACCGAGAAACCCGATCACGATACCGCACAACGCTTTCTGCAAGAGGGCAATTATTATTGGAATTCCGGCATATTCGTGTGGCGCGCCTCGGCCATACTTGCGGAAATCAAACAACACTTGCCCTTAGCGTATCAAGTAACACAAAAAATTATTGCCGCAGGCAATACGCCAAAAACATTTCAGCATGCAGTAGAAAAATATTTCGCCGATATGCCTGCTATTTCCATAGACTACGGTGTGCTGGAAAAATCCAGCCGGGTATCGCTGATTCCTTGCGACATGGGCTGGAATGATGTCGGCAGCTGGCAGGCGGTGCA
>JANONO010000191.1:0-13012 GCA_031420875.1 Gallionellaceae bacterium
TTGATTTGCCGGTCATGCTCCGCGTCGGACTAGCGATCAGCGTGCCTGATGCGCCGCAAGTGGTGCGCGACCGCGCCCACTATGTTACCCAGCGCGATGGTGGCCATGGCGCAGTGCGCGAAGCGTGCGAATTGTTGATGTCGGCACAAGGCACGCTGGATGCACAACTTGCGCCCTATCTCGGATGAACCCTCTATCCATGCTCGACCGTCTGCGCGCATGGTCTGCCCTGCTGCCCTTGCTGTTATTATTGGCGGCAGCCTATTGGCTGAATCTGCAAGTGCAGCCCTTGCCTGCCAAAGCCGACCATAACAAACGTCACGACCCGGATTTTATAGTCAACAATTTTTCAGCAACCACACTGAATGAACAAGGCACACCACGCTTTATGATTGCCGCTAAAAAAATGTTGCACTACCCGGATGATGACAGCACCCATCTGGAATCACCACAGCTGACCAGCTTTTTGCCCGACAGCCCTGCCATGTACGTCTCGGCCAAAAATGGCTCGATATCAGGCAAAGGGGATGAAGTGTTTCTGCGCGATGAAGTAAAAATCGTCCGCGCCGCGAGCGCCCAATCCTCTAGCAGAGGGCAAAGCGAACTGATATTTACGACGACTTACCTACGCATTATTCCCGACCTTGATCTTGCCGACACTGACCAGGCTGTCACCCTGACCGATGCACACAACCGGATCAACGCAGTCGGCATGCGCTTGGACAATAAGGCGCGAGTCATTAAATTACTCTCTCAAGTAACGAGCACACATGATGTCGCAAAAAAATAATATGGCGCGTTGCTTATGTGTAGCGCTGGGCTGGGTGTTAACTTGGCACATGCCGCTCAGCCATGCGGAGCGTGCCGACCGCAATCAACCGCTACACCTAGAAGCGGAACAGGTCAGCATAGACGATGCCAAGCAGATCAGCACTTTTGTCGGCAAAGTCCTGCTCACTCAAGGAACATTAACGATACGGGGCGATAAACTGGTGGTGCAGCAGAATCAAGAGGGCATGCAGCTCGGCACGACCACTGGGCAACCCGCCAGTTTTCGGCAAAAGCGCGAAGGGGTAGCAGAATATGTGGAAGGATATGCAGAGCGCATAGAATATGACAGCGCAAACACCACGGTGGATTTGTATGGTCAGGCGCGCATACAGCGCGGACACGACGAAGTACGCGGCGAACACATCAGCTATAACTTCAAGACTGAAATTTTTCAGGCGCGCAGCGCTCTCGATCAAGGGACAGAGAGCGGCAGCAAAGGGCGGGTGCAAGTCATCATTCAGCCTAAAAAAAATCCCGTCCCAGTTGACGGCAACCCAACAGAACAACACTCACCCACACTCATTCAGCCAGAAAGCACACCATGAATGAATTACGCGCCGTCTCACTGAACAAGCGTTACCGCTCGCGCACCGTGGTGCAGGATGTTTCCCTGTCGGTGCATAGTGGCGAGGTGGTCGGGCTGCTGGGGCCAAATGGCGCGGGCAAGACCACTTGCTTCTACATGATAGTGGGGCTGGTGGCGGCAGATGGCGGTGATATTTTCATCGCGCAACAAAACATTACCCATCTGCCCATCCACCGCCGCGCACGTCTGGGTCTGGGTTATCTGCCTCAGGAAGCCTCTATCTTCCGTCGCCTGACTGTGACCCAAAACATCCAGGCGGTGCTGGAACTGCAAGGCTACAGTGGCACTGAAGTCCAGACACGATTGGATGAGTTGCTGGAAGATCTGCACATCACCCATATCCGCAACAACCCTGCTATCAGCCTGTCTGGTGGAGAACGGCGGCGCGTCGAAATTGCGCGGGCACTGGCCACCCAACCCAGCTTTATCCTGCTGGATGAACCTTTTGCCGGAGTTGATCCAATCGCCGTACTGGACATCCAGAAAATCATCCGCTTTCTCAAGGAACGCGGCATCGGCGTGCTAATTACCGACCACAACGTGCGCGAAACACTGGGTATATGCGACCGCGCCTACATCATCAACGCAGGCTCAGTCATGGCAGAAGGCAAACCGGACGAAATCATTTATAATGAGGGCGTGAGAAAAGTATATCTAGGTGAGCACTTCAAACTATAGGGTCGCACAGACCCTCAGTCAGCTAATTATCGTGCAATGAAACCCTCCTTACACCTCAAACAATCCCAGCAACTGGCGCTGACTCCGCAGTTGCAACAAGCCATACGCCTGTTACAACTTTCCACCCTAGAAATCAACCAAGAAGTAGAACGCTTGCTGGAAGAAAATCCTCTGCTTGAGCGCGCTGAAGATGCGGGAATACCGTCTTTTACTCACGGTGAATTACCCTCCTCCCCCCCCACCCAGGAAGCTGCACCGGAAAGCCCCCCAGAAAACTCCTCTAGCAATGAAGCATCGCAACAATCAGATGATGAATGGCAAAAAGAGCAAGACTGGAACGATTCCTCCCCCTCTGCCAATCGAGCCTCAGACGACGATGAGGAAGATACACGCAGGGAAGTAGTGGCAGACAAGCCCAGCTTGCGCGAACATCTAATCTGGCAGCTCAGCATGAGCCAAATAGATATGCGCGATCGGGAAATCATCGGCCTGCTGATTGACGCACTAGATGGCAACGGTTATCTGGCCCAGCCACTGGAAGAAATTTTTGAAATGCTGCCGCCAGAGCTAGACATTTCGCTGGACGATCTAGAAACTGCGCTGGTGCAATTGCAACATCTGGATTTGCCGGGCATCGCTGCGCGCAACTTGAGTGAGTGCTTATCCTTGCAAATTAGAGCGCTGCCAGAAGATACGCCTTGCCGCGAACTGGCTTTGCGTCTGGTGGCGGATCATCTCAGCCTGTTGGGGGCACATGATTACACCAAACTGAAAAAGATTTTAAACTGCAACGATGCCGCGCTGCGCGAAGTGCAATCTCTCATTACCCACCTCCAGCCGAGACCCGGCGCAGAATTTGAACAACGTGCCGCCGACTATGTCGTGCCCGATGTGGTAGTAGATCGTTACCGGGGAGTCTGGCGCGTGCGCTTAAACCAAGAAGCCATGCCGCGCCTGCGCGTCAACCAAATGTATGCCAATATCCTGCAACAGCGGGGCGGAAAAAGCGAACAACAACTGGCCGGACAACTGCAAGAAGCGCGCTGGTTTATCAAAAATATTCAACACCGCTTCGACACCATTTTGCGCGTATCGCAAACGATCGTCGACCGTCAACGCCACTTTTTTGAGTATGGCGATATTGCCATGCGACCCCTAGTTTTACGTGAAATTGCAGAAGAACTGGAGCTCCATGAATCTACCATTTCGCGTGTAACCACACAAAAATTCATGCTCACTCCACGCGGCATCTATGAACTGAAATATTTTTTTGGCAGCGGCGTTTCAACCGAAAACGGTGGAACGTGTTCTTCCACCGCGATACGCGCACTGATCAAGCAACTGGTCAGCCAGGAAGATGCTCACCACCCTTTGAGCGACAGTCGTCTCACTGAAATCCTTGCCCAACAAGGCATACAAGTTGCCCGTCGCACGGTGGCAAAATACCGGGATTTGCTGCACATCCTCCCAGTCAACCTTCGCAATTCACTTTAACCACTAAGGAGCAATCCATGAATCTAAATCTCAGCGCACGTCATCTGGAAATTACTCCTGCCATCCGCGAACATGTTCTCAGCAAACTGGATAAAATCAAGCGTCACTTCGATAAGGTGATAGATGTCAACGTCGTGCTTTCCGTAGATAAGCTGACGCAAAAAGCCGAGGCCAACCTGCACTTGAGCGGGAAAACAATTTTTGTGGAATGTGTAGATGCCAATCTATACACTGCCATTGACACCCTGATCGAAAAACTCGACCGGCAAATTCTCAAGCACAAAGAAAAGCACACCGCGCGCCGCCATGACGAAACCGGAAATCACCCGGCAGCAGAGCAGGAATAATAGCGCAGCACCCGCTCTTATTTTCTTCATCTAACTGAAACTTATGAACCTAATCAGCAAGGTTTTGCCCCCCGAAAATGTCATACTGGATAGCGATTCAACCAGTAAAAAACGCATATTCGAACGGGTCGGTGTATTGTTCGAGAACAACCAGCATGTTGCGCGCAACCAAGTATTTGACAGCTTGTTTGCGCGCGAAAAGCTGGGTTCAACAGGCCTAGGCCACGGCGTGGCTATCCCACACGGCCGCATCAAGGGT
This sequence comes from Gallionellaceae bacterium, assembly GCA_031420875.1. Taxonomy (GTDB): domain Bacteria; phylum Pseudomonadota; class Gammaproteobacteria; order Burkholderiales; family Gallionellaceae; genus Nitrotoga. Next base: position 4,196 of record JANONO010000191.1, read on the forward strand.
CTGCGGGATGCCATTGCTGTCTTTGCCAAGACTCAAGTCCCCATCCCTTTTGACGCACCCGATGGACAATCGGTTAATCTTATTTTCGCCTTGCTTGTTCCAGAACGCGCCACAGATTTACACCTGCAATTATTGGGTGAACTGGCACAAATGTTCAGCGACAAAACATTCCGTGAACAATTGCAAAACAGCAATGACCCAGCAGTCATTCATCAGCTTTTTATTAACTGGAAAGCGCAACCCTAGACATGGCGCAAATCAACATCCGGCAACTGTTCGATGACAAACAGGAACGCTTGGCGTTAACCTGGATTGCAGGCACGGAAGGCGTCGCAAAAATACTCGACAGTGAGCAGGTTAATCTTTCTAACAAAGGGTTAATTGGACACCTGAACCTGATCCACCCGAACTGGGTGCAGGTATTGAGTGGCACTGAACTCGAACACCTGTACGAATTATCGGCTAGCGCATTCGCACAAGCCCTCAAGCAACTTGAGGAAAGCGGTTTGTTATGCCTGATTATCGCTGGCACCGAGCAAATACCGCAGGGTCTCATAGACTTCGCCAACCGCACCCACACCCCCTTGTTCCGCTCACCCCTGCCCAGTGTGCATCTGATGTGGCTGGTGCGGCATTACATGGTCAAAGCGCTGGCCGAATCAACCACGCGCCATGGCGTTTTTCTGGACGTGCTTGGAGTCGGAGTGCTGATCACTGGAGACAGCGGCATAGGCAAGAGCGAATTAGGCCTAGAGCTCATCACCCGTGGCAATGGCTTGGTGGCCGACGATGTGACCGAGTTATACCGCGTCTCGCCCGAAACGCTGGAGGGTCGCTGCCCGGAAATATTGCGCGACTTCCTCGAAGTACGCGGGCTGGGTATGCTTAACATCCGCACCATGTTCGGCGAAACCGCAGTGCGGCGCAAAAAAGGACTGAAGCTCATCGTCAACCTGCATCGCCCTCCCGGCGGTGATATTTCTCAATTAGAGCGCCTGCCTATGCAGGCCAGCCATGAGGAAATACTGGGCGTTAAAATCAATACAGTCAGCATCCCGGTGGTAGCCGGACGCAACTTGGCCGTGCTGGTAGAAGCTGCCGCGCGCAATTTTGTGCTACAGCAACGAGGCATAGACACCATGCAGGAATTTATTAGCCGCCACGAACATTACATGCGGGAGCAATAGGTTTTTAAGCGAGTAGCTTATAGCGGGTAGCCAAAACCGCGCACAGCGCGACCTACAGGCTACAAGCCACAAGACCTAATGGAGGAGTTAACGTGCAACTGTTTCTAATCAGCGGCCTGTCCGGCTCCGGCAAAAGCGTGGCACTCAAAGTGCTGGAAGACAGCGGCCATTATTGCGTTGATAACCTGCCTGCGGAGTTACTCTCGACGCTTATAGACAATCTGCAACAGAGCGGAAATACCCGCATCGCGGTCAGCATAGATGTGCGTAGCGGCGCTAGCGTACAACAACTTCCTACCCACATCGAACATCTCAAACAACGCGGCATGGATGTGCGCTTGCTGTTTCTGGACGCACAGACAGACACTCTGGTAAAACGCTTTTCCGAAACTCGCCGCCGACACCCCTTAAGCGATGCCACCTCTCAGGCTGGCAGCAAACAAGGCCTCACGCTGCCAGAATGCGTGCAGCGTGAACGTGAGTTGCTGACCGAAATCGGTAATATCGGCCATCACATAGACACCAGCGGGCTGGGCGCCAACGCCTTGCGTGATCGAGTGCTGGATTTTATGAGTATTGACCGTGCCCGGCTCACCCTGCTGTTCCAGTCATTCGGTTTCAAAAATGGCATTCCGCTCGATGCGGATTTTGTATTTGATGTGCGCTGCCTGCCTAACCCCCACTACGACACCGCTCTGCGCCCACTCACCGGGCGGGATGACGCTGTCGTCCAATTTCTAGAATCTATTTCCAGCGTTAAAAAAATGTATGCCGACATTCGCGTTTTCATCGAAAGCTGGCTACCTGAATTCATCGCCGACAATCGCAGTTATCTAACGATTGCGCTCGGTTGTACGGGTGGTCAACATCGCTCGGTCTATCTGGCAGAAAAATTAGCGCAACATTTCGGCAATCAACAGCAAGTCTTGCTGCGCCATCGTGAGCTCGGCAACACTCATTAACAGCGATGACCAGCCGACTGGTCGGGCTCAAGCCCCACCTACAACACATCAAACCTGGAGACTGGATAGTCCTGCTGCTGGCCACACTGCTTACCGCTTGGCTTGCTGTTGTAGTGTGGCAAGGAGGTGCGGCAGATAAGGCCATCATCCGCAGCGGCGGAAAAGTATTCAGTGTCGTACCGCTATCGCGCAACCAAACCATAGAAGTACCGGGTCCGCTCGGCATCAGCCGCATCGCCATACACAATCTGCAAGCACGCATCGCCGCCGACCCCAGCCCACGTCAATACTGTGTGCGTCAAGGTTGGTTAAAACAAGCGGGTGAAATTGCCGTATGTTTGCCCAACCAGATTAGCCTTGAATTGAGTGGCGGCAAGAAGCGTTACGATAGCCTCAACTATTGATGCCTTATTCTAAAGTAGTGCGAACACTAGGCCGTTGCTTGATGCGTGCAAACCATAGCTCCAAATTGGGATGCGCTCCGCGCCAGTCGCGCTCTGCTTGGCGCAGATCCAAATAGATCAAGGCACTGGCCAACGCCAAATCGGCCAGCGTAATAGCCGCACCTTCACACCATACGCTTTGCCCCAGTTGTTCGGCTGCATGGACAAGCGTGCGCGTGATGGCATCATTGTGGCGACTGATGTTGTCAGCCTCTTGCTTATCGGTCGCTCGCATACTTTCGGTACGCACCACGACAGCAGAATCCATAATGCCATCTGCCAGCGCTTCCCAGCGTTTCACCCGCATACGCGCCAGCGCGTTAGTGCGAGGAATAAGAATCGGTGCATCATTCAAACTGTCAACGTATTCAGCAATAACCGGCGAGTCATACACACAAGTTTTATCATCCAGTATCAACGCCGGAATGCGTCCCAATGGATTGATGAGTGCCACCTGACTACTAGGTTCGCGTGGTGGGGCGATGAGATATTCATGCGGAATATTTTTTTCCAGCAGGACTAGGCGAACTTTACGCACATAGGGGCTGGTGTTAGTACCAAGTAGTTTCATAAGTTCCTCACAATCGTCCTCACAATCGGACGGGGAAGGTTATTATACCCAGCACAACTCCTGCTGCTTGCATATGCTTTTCACCTGTATATACTGTACGTCATCACATGCAGGAGGTTTCATCATGCGTATAGCAAAAGTTTTCAGGAGCGGAAATTCACAGGCGGTGAGAATCCCGGCGGAATTTCAGTTCGACACCGACGAGGTGGAAATTTTTCGCAGGGACAATGAATTGGTGCTGCGAAAAAAAGCCAAGTCGCTAGAGCAGGCGTTCCACCTGCTTGCTTCACTGCCAGCCGATTTTCTGGCAGAGCGTGACGACAATTTTCCGCAAGAGCGCACGGGGCTGTAGGCCATGCCACGCTACCTGCTCGATACCAATATTTTCATTTACATCAAGAACCATCGCCCCACCGAAGTGCTGGCACGTTTTTCGAAGTTGCCACCCGGCAAGGTCGCCATGTCTGCCATCACCTACGGAGAATTGTGCTTTGGTGCGGAGAAGAGCTCAAAACCTAAAGAGTCGCGGCATATTCTGGAACAACTGATTACGCTGATTCCGGTGTTGCCGTTGGATGAAACTGTTTCCATGCACTATGGAAAAATCCGTCAGCACCTGCAAGCAAGCGGCAAACTCATTGGCAATAACGATCTATGGATTGCCGCTCACGCACTTGCCATAAAATCCATTCTAGTCACCAACAACGTGGCGGAGTTCGAGCGTGTGCCAGGGTTGCGTGTTGAGAACTGGGTGGGTCAGTAAGCGGTGCGGGGTATGATACGGCATGAATTTATCTGAACGCTTATCGCTGTACCTGCAACTCACCCGCTTGAATCGCCCCATAGGCATACTGCTGTTGCTATGGCCGACGCTGTGGGGGGTGTGGATTGCGGGTGAGGGTCATCCGGCTGGGTACATCGTAATGATTTTTGTGTTGGGCACGGTGCTGATGCGCTCGGCAGGGTGTGTCATCAACGACTACGCAGATCGTAATTTTGACCGCCATGTGCAACGCACTCGAGAGCGGCCGATTACTAGCGGACGCATCTCCCCACGCGAGGCATTGTGGCTGGCAGCTACGCTAGCTTTATTTGCCTTCTTGCTGATTCTACCGCTCAACAATCTGACGCTGCTGCTTTCCTTTCCGGCAGTATTTCTCGCCGCCAGTTATCCTTTTACCAAACGCTTTTTTGCCATCCCACAAGCCTACCTTGGCATTGCGTTTGGCTTTGGCATCCCTATGGCATTCGCGGCACAGCAAGCTTATGTGCCGCCTGTGGCATGGCTGTTGTTACTTGCCAACGTGTTCTGGGCGATGGCATATGACACCGAATATGCGATGGTGGATAGAGACGACGACATCCATCTCGGCATTCACTCTTCGGCATTATTATTTGGCAAATACGATGTAGCGGCAGTGATGGTTTGTTACGCAATAGCGCTGGTCTTGCTGGGAATAGCTGGGCTAATGATAGGCTTGGGTATATTTTATTTCACAGGATTAATATTGGCTGCGATGATTGCGGCATACCATTATCAATTAATCAAAAACCGCCAACGCGAAGCGTGCTTCAAAGCGTTTTTGCATAACAATTGGTTTGGTATGGCGATATTTGTGGGGCTAGTGATGGATTACTTACTTTAACCAGCCCTTGCGATAAAAATACCAAAATGGCACCAGCATGGACAGTGCCATGAGTGAGATAGCAAAGGGATAACCCAGTTGCCACGACAGTTCTGGCATATGGGTAAAATTCATGCCGTAGATAGAGGCAATTAAAACGGGCGGCAGCAAGGCCACCGAAGACACCGAAAACAAGCGCACAATTTTATTCTGGTTAATGTTGATGAAGCCAACGGTGGCATCCATCAGAAAGTTAATTTTGTCGAACAGAAAAGCGGTGTGCCCATCCAGCGAATCTATGTCTTGCATAATCTGCCGCGCCTCTTCCAATTGGCTAGGTGTCAGAAGTTTGCTGCGCATCAGAAAGGAAATCGCACGGCGCGTATCCATCACGTTGCGGCGGATGCGGCCATTCAGATGTTCGGCTTGGGCAATATTTGCCAGCACATCGGCTGCATCACTATCACTGAGACTGTTGTTGAGCACGGTCTGGCTGGCTTGCCCAAGATCAGCATAGACCTCTTCCAGCACGTCGGCAGAAAATTCCACGTCCATAGAATAAAGATCGATCAGCACATCTTTGCAGTCTTCTATGTCGCCCGGCTTGCCCAATGACCGGGTGCGTAGTTGATAAAACACCGGCAAGTCTTCTTCATGTATGGTGAATAATATGTCGTCATGCAGCACGAATGCGACGATCACACTACGCGAATCACTTTCTTTGCCGAGCAAAAAATCCGAGCGCAGATGTAATTCTCCACCATCCTCATAAAAGCGCGCACTCGCCTCAATGTCGCGCAAATGTTCGGGTTGTGGCAGGATCATCTGATAGGTTTGTTCCACCCACTTGCGTTCTGCATCGCTGGGCGCAACAACATCAATCCAGATGGGCTGGTCGGAGCGCAGGTCGTCCTCATCCAGATGAATCTGGCTCAGACGACCATTGTTGAGCGTGAATGCATTAAGCATGAAGTGGTGATACCCTCTATTGAATGCTACCCGCCAATTCAAAGATGGGCATGTACATAAGCATCACCACGCCACCTATAATTATGCCTACCAACGCCATCAGTATCGGTTCAAACAAGCGAGTAAACCAATCTACCCAGCGTGCCAGCTCTTCGTCGTGAAAAGCAGCAATGCGTTCCAGCATGTCACCCATATGTCCCGTGCGTTCACCCACACGCAACAGGCGCAACGCCACGGGAGTAGTCAGGCCATGTTCTTCCATAGCGCGTGACATGAGCATCCCTTCACGAATTCTGGAGGAGGCGGCTTGCAAGCCGACACGCAACTCGATACCAATTAATCCGGCAGACATATCCAGCGCTTGCAGCACCGGAATGCCGCCACGCAACAACATGCCCAAGGTGCGATACAAACGTGCCAGTTGATAAATTTTGGCGCGCTCATGCAAAGCGGGAATACGCATAACGGTGCGTATCAGCAAAGCACGCCCTTCGGGTCTTGCTAGAGTGAAAATAATCGCGGATAGCAATCCGCATCCCACCACCAGAGCCACAATCCAGTTGGACTCGATGAACTTTCCCCAATTAATTAACAGCAGCGACAAAAAGGGGACATCGCCACGAATGTCGTCATAGATGCGACTGAAACGCGGCACCACATAAAACATCAGAAAGAGCGTAACCAGTGTCCCCGCAAAAATAATAACTGCCGGGTAAATTGCGGCGCTGATAATTTTACTGCGTACCTTATCGGACTGCTCCCAGTAGGTGAGGTAACGTCGCAAGGCTTCCGGCAGATCGCCGGTGCGTTCGCTGGCGCGTATCATCGCCACATACAGTGCCGGAAACTGTTCGGGAAAGCTCTCCAGTGCGGCCGAGAAGGTGAGTCCTTGGCGCAGCCGGTTGAGCAAGCCCTCAAAAATTTTGCGATTGTCCGAACTGGCTTCTTTCTCGGTAATCGCCTCTAGCGTTTCCACCAGAGACAGACCTGCGGCCAACAATGCCAGCATTTCCTGGCTGAACAATGGCAGGGGAAATTTTTTACTGACGCTCCAGGAACGAGCCAGCCCTGCCGTCTTAATGGTTAAAACGGTGTAACCTTGTTGCGCTGCCTGAGCGCGTGCGGAATCTTCATCCGCAGCTTCAATGTCCAGCAATAAAACCTGGTTAGGCTCGCGCAGAGCTTTTAGTGAATAGTGCATATGGGTGTCTCTAAAAATTCAAAATTCAAAATTCAAAATTCTAAGCGAGGCAAGGCGCGCTAAAAATTTTAGCGCGCCGCATATGTTGTAATCCTTCGGCCATGCTCAGGACAGGAATGTAAGCGTAAAAATTTTTTAAGCAACGCAGCATCGCGACAAAATTTGAATTTTGAGAGATGCCCATACGCTACCAGTTAACAATATCAACCGCCTCATCACTCCCGCCCTCGCGACCATCTTTGCCATATGAGAACAAGTCATAATCGCCATGCTCGCCGGGGACACGATATTGGTAAGGCTGATCCCACGGATCGAGTGGAACAGCTTTTTTCAAATATGGGCCATCCCATTTACGCTCTTCGCCCGGCTGAACCATCAAGGCAGCCAACCCCATCTCGGTCGAGGGATAGTGCCCGGTATCTAGACGATATTGATCGAGCGCTTTGCCCAAGCCATCAATTTGAGCCTGCGCGACTTTGACCTCAGACTTACCCACTTGAGAAAAATAACGCGGTCCAACATAACCCGCCAGCAAGCCAATGATGACGATCACCACCAATAGCTCCAACAGGGTAAAACCTGCCTCTTTAACAAATTTTTGTGTCATTGAGTTAACTCCATCACTATAAATTTATATACCTTTTGATTATCCGCCAATATGGCTAGGCTCGTAAACCAAAACAGCCTTACTTGTTGAGCACTGATTTCCGTAACGACCAAGCCATCAACCCCACCCCCACGACCACCATAGGCAAGCTCAGCCATTGACCCATACTGAAACCCATCGTCATCAGACCAAAAATTCCCTCATCGGGATTACGTGTAAATTCGGCAAGAAAACGGAAACTACCGTAGCCGATCAAGAACAAGCCAGACACTGCGCCCGCAGGACGTGGCTTGCTTGAATACAGCCACAGCAGCACAAACAGCGCGATCCCCTCCAATGCGAATTCATACAGCTGCGAAGGATGACGAGGCAGATCATCCACATTGGGGAACACCATGCCCCAAGCACTATCGGTCGGTCGCCCCCACAGCTCGGCATTAATAAAATTACCGATGCGGCCAGCACCCAAACCCAGCGGCACCAACGGGGCAATAAAATCCATGAGCTGCAACCACTGAATTTTACGTAACCGGGAAAATATAGCCATCGCCACCAGCACACCTAAAAATCCACCATGAAAAGACATGCCACCTTGCCATACCGCAAGAATAGCGGATGGATTTTTGAAGTAATACTCAGGGTGATAGAACAACACCTCGCCCAGCCTACCCCCCAACACCACACCTAAAACCCCATAAAACAGTAGATCATCCAGCAATTTTTCATCCCAGCCGGGGCGTTTTAAGGTGCGGACACGCCGCTTCCCCAGCCACAGAAAGAGCGCAAAACCAAGCAAATACATCAAGCCATACCAATGCACGGCGAGCGGGCCAAGGTGGATGGCAACGGGGTCAAACTGCGGATGAACAAGCACTTTTATAATTTTTCAGTGACAAATCAACGAGTATTATACTTGATCCTGGCGGCTCACCAGACTTGAAGCGCTGAACAAATTTGCAAAATCGAAGCTGCATCGCTCAACCCTGTCAACGACTAACAGGAACAGGCGTTATGACCTGAGCCCAGTATTATTGTTTTTGACTCGCTATAATAGTTTGCAAACTGGGCTGAGTTGGTTAGAATGCCGTGGGCAGCAATGTCCGAAAATTTTAATGTAACCCAAATATGGAGCAGAAAATATGAAATCTATTATCGTAAGTATGGTTGCAGTTGCAGGTCTGATGATTGCTGGTAGCACTTTTGCAGCCGATATGCCTGCGTCGGCCAAGGCCTGCGTAGCTTGCCACAAAAT
>JANONO010000192.1:0-7824 GCA_031420875.1 Gallionellaceae bacterium
CGGCGCAGTTGATCGAAAAGCACCCGGAGTACCATGATTTACTGGCCGACCCAGATCGGCATCAAGACCGGGACTACGCGCCGGAGCAGGGGGCGACTAATCCTTTTTTGCATTTGATGATGCACCTCACAATCGAGGAGCAAATTTCCATCGGGCAGCCGCATGGCATTCGCGCTCACTTCCACAGGCTCGCCACTCATTATGAATCTGAACATGATGCACAACACCATATGATGGAGTGTTTGGCGGAAATGATTTGGCAGGCGCAGCGCAATGGCACGTCGCCAGATGCGGCAATATATTTAGCATGTTTGGAGAAAAAATAGTGGCTAACCGATTAAGCAAAATTGTCACGCGCACGGGAGATGACGGCAGCACCGGGCTTGCCGATGGGTCGCGCGTGCAAAAAAACAGCGTGCGCATTGGCTCTATCGGTAATGTGGATGAACTGAATAGCCATCTGGGTGTGTTGTTGGCCGAACCTTTGCCGCAAGATATACGCGCTGTGCTGCTCGCCATTCAAAATGATTTGTTCGATCTGGGCGGCTCCTTGGCCTATCCCATTGCGCCGTTTGGCGCAGATAAAATTACGGCTTTGGATCAAGCCATCGCACACTACAATGCTGACCTGCCACCGCTCAAAGAATTCATCCTGCCGGGCGGGACACGCGCAGCAGCGCTATGCCATGTCGCCCGCACCGTGGCGCGCCGCACAGAGCGCGATTTCGTCGCGTTGGCAAGGGATGAAGCCACCCCGGAACACGGATTACCCTACTTGAATCGCCTGTCGGATTTGTTATTCATACTGAGCCGCAGGCTGAATCTGGCAAGTGGGCAGGCAGAGGTGATGTGGAAAAAATAAGTGTCGAGCGCACCATGTTATTCCCCGCCATACTGCCGCAGCAAATACAGCAATGCCTTACCCTTATCCAGCGTCTCCTGATATTCCTCAGTTGCATCGGAGTCGGCCACGATGCCACCACCCGTGGCAAAGCTGATTTCGTTTTTGGCATAGACCAGCGTTCGGATAACAATGTTGCTATCCATGTTGCCGTCGTAGCCGACATAGCCGATGGCACCGCAATAGATGCCGCGCCGATGCGGCTCTATGTGCTCGATGATTTCCATGGCGCGCTGTTTGGGTGCGCCGGTAATTGAGCCGCCGGGAAAGCAATCGCGCAGCAAGGTCAGCGCATCGCGCCCCGGCGCAAGCTGACCGGTGATGGTGCTAACCAAGTGGTGGACATGGGTAAAACTTTCGACTTCAAACAGCTTGGGCACTTGGATCGAGCCGGGCGAACAATTTTTGCCGAGATCATTGCGTAGCAAATCAACGATCATCAAATTTTCTGCGCGGTCTTTGGTGCTGTGATGGAGCTCGCTTACCATTTGTGCATCTTGCAGCGCATTATCTAGGCGCGGACGGGTGCCTTTGATGGGCTTTGTTACCACTAGGCCATGACGCACACGCAAAAAACATTCCGGTGAGGCGCATAAAATTTGCACCTGCGGCAAGTTAAGAAAAGCGGAATAAGGTGCTGGGCTGATGTGGCGTAAGGTGAGATATGCTTGGAGCGCATCGCCGGTAGCGGCGACCGTATGGCGTTGTGCCAGATTCACCTGATAGCAGTCGCCTGCACTTAGAAAATGCTGCACCCGTTCAAATGCAGATTGATATTCCGCACGGGTAAAGTTGGAGACGATGCGGCCACGCACTTTGAATTCTGCGCATGGTTTGTTCGTGTGATGTTGCAGCCGTTCGAGTATTTCCGGCAATACTTGCGCTGTTGCGGGATGCCGTTGCTGTGACACCAGTTGTGCGGTATGGAGTTGGTGATCGAGCACAATCGCCCAATCGTAAATGCCGACTGCCATATCGGGTAGCGGTTCGCCATCTTGTGCTTGTGTCGGCAAGGTCATCAGCCGACGCGACAAATCATATCCCCAGTAACCCAGCGCGCCACCGGAAAATGGGATGTCAGGGCTGTTTGCAGTCGGCGCGCCCAGTTGTTGGCGCAGCAATTCAAATGGGTCGTCAGCTAGAAATTTTGAACCACTAGAGTCAGTGACTGTTGTGCTAGACCCGTGTGTGACCAAGGTAGCCACAGGCTGAGCGCACAGAATATCGTAGCGCCCGCGCCCGCCACTATCCAGCCATATTGCCCAGGGTAGATCAGCAATGGCGGCAAAGTATGTGGCTGCATCGGCGGTGTAGGGTAATTTCATTTCTATTTTAGAAAGGCAATCATTCCCTCCCCTTCAAGGGGAAGCGTTTGAGGTGGTCGGTATTGAGTAGCATGTTTTCTCCGGTGTAGCATCGCGCCCAAGGCGGCAAGGTTTTGCGCATGCTAACGGTTTTTTTGCGCGATACACTATGGGATCAACAATGGGGTCAACAATGACTCCGCAGGGTGGGCAACTTGCCCACCGTTTTCACAATCTGCGTGGGCAGATGAAGCCTGCCCACCCTACGCAAGCTCTAGCTGGCACACTATGTACTCTTGGAGCTACACCCCCTGCTTTAAACTCGCACTTATAAACTCATCCAAGTCGCCATCCAGCACACCTTGGGTATTGCCAATTTCTACATTGGTACGCAAATCCTTGATGCGCGATTGATCCAAAACGTAGGAGCGAATTTGATGCCCCCAGCCGATGTCGGTTTTGCCGTCTTCCATCGCCTGCTTCTGTTCGTTACGCTTGCGTAGCTCGGCTTCATACATGCGTGATTTCAGCATCGTCATGGCTTCGGCACGGTTGCGGTGTTGCGAGCGGTCGCTCTGGCACTGCACCACAATGCCAGTGGGGCCGTGGGTAATACGTACTGCAGAATCGGTCTTGTTGATGTGCTGCCCACCTGCACCTGAGGCGCGATAGGTATCCACGCGCAGATCGGCCGGATTAATTTCGATCTCGATGGAGTCGTCCACTTCGGGGTAAACGAACACGCTGGAGAACGAAGTGTGGCGGCGGTTGCCGGAATCGAATGGTGACTTACGCACGAGGCGATGCACACCTGTTTCAGTACGCAGATGGCCGTAAGCATAGTCGCCAGTAACCTTGAGTGATGCGCCTTTAATGCCTGCGACTTCGCCGTCGGATTGCTCCAACACCTCCACGCCAAAACCTTTTTTCTCACAGTAACGTAAATACATACGCAACAGCATGGAAGCCCAGTCCTGCGCCTCGGTGCCGCCAGAGCCGGATTGAATATCTACAAAGCAACTGTTGGCATCCATAGGCTGCGAGAACATGCGGCGGAATTCCAGATCCCCCACCTGCATTTCCATGCGCTGCAAATCCTGCGCGATGCCATTGAGACTATCATCATCATTTTCTGCCAGCGCCATATCATATAGCTCGGCGGCATCACTGAGATTTTGATCGAGCTGGCTCAAAGTAAGCACGATGCCTTCCAGCATCTTGCGTTCTCGCCCCAAGTCTTGCGAGCGTTTGCTGTCCTGCCAGATGGTTGGGTCTTCAGCCAGAATGACGACTTCGGCTAGGCGTTCCTGCTTGCCGTCGAAGTCAAAGATACCTCCGTAGTTCGAAGGTGCGTGTACGCAGATCTTGCAGCTTGTTGGATATGAGATTGAGTTGTTCGGCTTCCATGATTTTGCTCTATGCGGATTTAAGGTTGGGATTATACCCACCCTTGGATGATCGAATTTAATGAATTGCTGTCAGATAGGCGGCGGGCTTGGCTAATATTGACCTGTTGTTGCACTTGAGTAACTGCGTTATGAATCACTTCATTTCGCAGGTAAATGCGGCGATGTTTTTTAAAAAACATTGTTAGAGGAATAATAAATTCGGATTATCCATTAGACCCAATGACGTTATTCCCGCGCAGGCGGGAATGACAGGCTATATGGATAATCCAGGTTAAACCTATCGAGGCGTCTTACATTTTAATTAGGCCACTACGATCGGCAGAAACAAAGATTCCAGTTTATACTTCGATCTCTACTGCAAGGGCGATCGATAAAGTCGGCTAAGCAGTTAACAGGGCACAGGGGTAATTTATTTTTTATAGAGGTCAGATATGCGTAGTCGTTTAGAAAAGTTTGGATTGATTGGTTTGGGCTTGATTGCGGGTGTGCTGGCCAGCTTGCAACTTACAGCTATTGCTGACAAAGACAGTCCTGAGCCGCTACCTATAGAGGAATTGCGTGCTTTTTCTGAAGTATTTGGCCGCATAAAAAGTGATTATGTAGAGCCAGTCAGCGACAAAAAACTAATTACAGGAGCCATCAATGGCATGTTGATCGGGCTGGATCCACACTCCGCCTATCTGGATGCCGAAGCTTTCAAAGAGCTGCAAGACGGCACGCACGGCGAGTTTGGCGGCTTGGGTATAGAAGTAGGCATGGAAGATGGGCTGGTGAAAGTTATTTCACCTATAGAAGACACTCCGGCCTATGTTGCAGGAATCCAGAGCGGCGATCTTATTATGAAGCTGGATGACATGCTGGTAAAAGGTTTGTCTTTAAATGATGCCGTCAAACGTATGCGCGGTACGCCCGGCAGCAAAATCGTACTGACCATCATCCGAAAAGACGCGCCCAAGGCTCTGATTTTTACTTTAGAGCGCGCCATAATCAAGGTTAAAAGCGTCAAATTCAAAATGCTGGAGTCAGGCTATGGCTATGTTCGTATCACTCAATTTCAGGAACGTACTGGAGAAAATCTCGCCTCAGGATTAAGTAAGTTATATGAAGAAGGTCAAGGCACATTGAAAGGCTTGGTGCTGGATTTGCGTAACAATCCCGGCGGTTTGCTTAACAGCGCAGTCGCGGTATCTGCCGCTTTCCTGCCCAAGGATGCACTGGTCGTTTATACCGAGGGTCGCACCGCAAGCGCCAAAATGCGGCTGACCACCCTTCCAGAAAATTATGCTCACAGCGGTTTGGCTGATTATTTAAGGGATTTACCCGCATCAATCAAGGATCTGCCCATTGTGTTGCTAGTTAATGGCGGCTCAGCCTCCGCTTCAGAAATTGTCGCAGGCGCTTTGCAAGATCACAAACGGGCAGTCATTATGGGGACGCAAACATTTGGCAAGGGGTCGGTACAAACCATATTGCCGTTGGGCAGCAACACCGCCATTAAACTGACTACCTCACGTTATTTCACTCCCAGCGGTCGCTCGATTCAAGCAACAGGCATCGTCCCGGACATCATCATAGAAGACCCAGCGACAGCAGAGCAGGATCGGGCTTTCCATATGCGTGAAGCTGATCTGGAACGCCATCTGAGTAATGGTCGGAAATCTGACGGCAAGGCGAGCGATAGCAAGGAAAAAGAGAAAGCAAAGCCTGCAGATACATCCAAGCCAGAGGAAAACGATGCGGCCAAACCAAAATTTACCGAATTCGGTTCCCCAGATGATTACCAACTCAAGCAAGCAATCAATTTGCTGAAGGGCATGAATATTCTGAATGGGGCAAAAGACAGCAAAAAACCGTAATGGGTTTGCCATGAACGACCAGCAGTTACTGCGTTATAGCCGTCACATTCTGTTGCCCGAAATCGGCATTGAAGGGCAACAGAAACTGCTGGAAGCACACGCGCTGATTATCGGTGTTGGCGGGCTGGGTTGTCCCGCCGCACTGTTTCTTGCTGCTAGCGGAGTGGGTACGCTGACGCTATGCGACAGCGACACAGTTGACCTGACTAATTTACAACGCCAGATTCTGCATCGCACTGCCAGCATTGGCATGGCAAAAATTGATTCTGCGCGCATTGCGCTGGCCGAAATAAATCCTGAAGTGCATGTGGCCACACTGAATGAACGTGTGGATCAAACCCGCTTATCTGAGTTGGTGGCACAAGCGGATGTCGTGCTGGATTGCAGCGACAACTTCGCTACACGCTACGCTCTTAATCAGACTTGTGTGCAATTGAAAAAACCGCTGGTATCGGGTGCGGCCACTCGTTTTGATGGGCAAGTCACTGTGTTTGATTTGCGCCGTCATGACAGCCCGTGCTACCACTGCCTATACCCGGAACAAGCTGAGGCCGAAGAAACTCGCTGCGCCGTGATGGGCGTGTTCGCACCGCTGGTTGGAATTATTGGCAGCATGCAAGCTGCCGAAGCGCTCAAACTGTTGCTAGGTGCGGGTAGTTCATTGTGTGGCAGATTATTGGTGATGGATGCGCTGCATATGGAGCTACGCACGATCATGTTGAACAAGGATAGTGCTTGCCCAATTTGTAGCGCGCCTAAACCGATTGGGTAAATAGTCGCGTCATTCGCTCGATGGGTTAATACGGAACATTCATGTGTTCAATTACTTCCACTTCGGCACTGATAATACGTGCGTCGGTGCTGAGTGCGGCAGCAGCAGCCACCACATCTTTACCTGCTTTCACCCGGAAGAATGCAGTTTGCAAATGTGCAAATACCCGCACCACCTCCAACCCGTGATCTGAGGCAATGGCAGCGGCATGACCCATGTTTTTTAATTTTACATTGAGCGTACCAGGCAAGATGCCTATACCTCCAGTGGCCGAGTTAAGCGCCGTTGGGTAAGACGTGCCATTTACCGATGCAACACTCGCAACACCCTCCTGTGCAGCAGCAAACACGACCAAATCGCCATTGGTTTCGATCAGCTTGCCGCCACCTATGCGCGCCAGCGTTTGTTCCGGCTCCTCTTGTGAATTTTTTTCCACTGCGCGCACATCCATCAATATCTGATATTGCTGATTGTTGCTTGTTATATTAGAACCACGGCCTGCCGATTGCAGCAACGTCGTACGCACCGCAGCAGCAGCCTCAGCATTTTTATCTACCTCCCGCGCCAGCGCCGGTTGCACAGCAATGGCGAGCAATAATACAACGACTCGAACGTTCATTTTTCCCCTTCCTGTTTATGGTGGCCACAATCCGCCATGCGCTTAGTGTCCGTAAACGCGAATTTGTGCATTGGTCAGCGTCTGTGTGCCACCGACCCAGCCATCCAACACTTTAATGGTCCAAATGCCAGCACTGCTTTCACCATAAAAAGCATTGCTAGCCAGCACCATGCCAGTAAGGCTGGAGCCAGCAAAACCATCCTTTATATTTTTAAGTATGCTCCTAGTTCCTGATGGCGAGGTCAACTCAATGCCGAGATCGCCGGCCCAACCACTTACTGCATTTGCAGTTGACACTTTGATCTGCACCGCCTCGACTTTGCCACTCGTCCCAACTGTCGGTACGGTTAGCGTAGTGCTGGCACCCACCGTACTGTTATCGGCAATGGCAAGGGAGAGTGTGCCGCTGCGGATCCAGCCCGTATTGGCAAATGCACCGAGCGAACCAGAGACGTAGGTCTTAGCCATATTGACGGCGGCACTGGCATTCACCGCACCGAAGCCATACCAATTATGGAATGGCCGACCGGCCGCATTGGTGACCCAAGCCCGCTCTGCCACATAGGCAACGCCGTTGCCGAGCACCACAGTAACTGGTGCAATCCCAGCGTTAACCTTGACTGCAGTTCTAGCTAGAATATCTTTAACCTCGCGCCAAGTGAGCGCCGGATTAGCTTCGAGTATCAGCGCAATCACACCCGACATCATCGGTGCCGCCGAAGAGGTGCCGTTCATACCATTGGTGTAATTGCAACTGAAGTTGATACCGGAAAGATTGCTGCCGCCCTGATTAAATAAGCTACTAGTTTCTGCACTACGAGAATAACCGTTGCTGCAATTTGATTGATCGGTGGTCACCATGGCTGGGTCATAAGCAGCCGCAATCAACCCTGGGAATACTGAAGCGTTATAGCCACCCTCACCACCCGGTGCACTCGCCCAAAGTGCCGAGCCTGCGGTGGA
>JANONO010000193.1:0-12809 GCA_031420875.1 Gallionellaceae bacterium
CGTAGCTTGGATTCTTTGTCGTCTATGATGGCCATGCGTTTGTAGGGTCAGTTATCAATACTGTTCGTTTAGCACCCATCCGTTCGTCCTGAGCTTGTCGAAGGGGCATGAATTTGCGGCTGGTGGTTCGACAAGCTCACCACGAACGGTTAAGCGAACAGTATTGGGTCAGTTATTTAGCATGTGATCAAACCACACTTTCCAGAGCTTATATTTTTCCGGCAGCGCATTGCTATGACACACCTTCAATATTTCTACTCCTACGTGCTGGTGATTGTCCGCCATTTCAGATGCACACAGCGCAGCGCCTTGCAGGCTGGAATCTTTTTGCGGCAAGCGATAAATAGGCATAGTTAGGCACAGGGCGAGACCCTGTTGCAAGCAGGCTGATTCGGACAAGCCACCCGACAGGTAAACACGGTCGAGAGCGGACTCGCGATGAAAATTTTCCAGTATGCGTGCCACGCGGAAAATAATACCTTCCAGTAATAAAATTGCAATTTGATGCGGTGTCAGATGGGTGATGGGTTCTGAAAAATGAATACCCCAATCGTTTCTGAAATACGGGCTGCCGATGCCGCTGGGCTCAGCTAGGCAAAAAATATAATGCGCTGCCAAATCTTCAACCCGGCATTCATTGATCGGATAAGGCGCAAGCGCGGCAGCAATGGAGTTGAGCGTGCCTTCGACGGCAATATGAGCGCACAAATTTTCATCCTGATAGACCAGAGTACGCAGATAATCGCCTGTGCTATATATTTTTTCCGGTGCTTCTTTTGGTAAATAGCGAATGACAAAACCGCCGGTGCCAAGGTTGACCAACGCCTCTGCGCCATTTTTCGCAACACCGGCAATGAGCGCAGCGGATTGGTCGCCCAAACTTGCTTGCAAGGTCAGCCCATTATTCAGTTGCAAATTCATTCCCACCGAAGGTTTGATCTGCGGCAAACAATTAAAGGGTATGTCAAACAGATCACACAAGGTGCGCGACCATTGCAGTTGGTGCATGTCCAGCAGCAGAGTGCGCGCTGTCATGGACGCATCACTGACATGATGCTTGCCGCCAGTCCAGCGCCAGATCATAAAAGTATCGAGTGTGCCAACCAGTAGCTCTCCCCGCATCAAGCGCTCGCGCCATTGCGGGTGTTCCTGCAACACAATACGCAACTTCGGCGCAAAGTAATAAGGTGTCAGGCGCAAGCCGGTCAGATCACGAATGATGTTTTCCTGCCCACGCAATGCTAGACAAGTGGCTGCGCCACGATTGTCCTGCCAAGAAATCAGCGGGGTGATTGCTTGGCCGCTGGATTTTTCCCAGATCAAAAAAGATGAGCGTTGGCTGCAAAGGCCGAGCGGTGGATTGATATTCGTTTGCTTAAGACACTGTTCCAGCACCTGCTCGGCAATGACCGCATAGGCCAAGGCATCGCTTTCGTAGCATCCATGCTGCTCAGTAATGTTCGGTGCGGGCAATGCAGTGATGTGGCAAAGCTCACCATGCTGATCGAGCAAGCCAGCCTTGATCGAGGTCGTGCCCAGATCAAGGGCGATGGCCGTGATTAGGGGCGTAGCCATGCTAGGCAATTTTCAATTTCACGATGCAGGGTGGCCTCATCCCAACCCAGCGTGGGTGCGACGGCGCGGGCGATGGTCTGCAATTCAGCGTTCGTTAATTTGCTTAGAATCAATAAGGGCATGCGACGTCGCAACAGATCGTCCAGATGAACCACCATTTCAGTTTGAGCACTCCACAGCAGGTCGGCGTAAATAAAGGGCAGTGCAGGCACTATCCGCTCGGCTAAGCGCGGGTTGTTTTCCATGCTGTGAAAAATTTCGACTATGCGCTTGCCGTGTCGGCGTACCAGCCAATCTGCGCTCTCTCGATCAATGCCGAGTTGCATGGCCTGAGCAATCATGTGACGTGACCACACCGAATAATTTTCGGCAGGAGCCCAAGGAAATTTTTTCCCCTTGCTTGTGCTGCTTACTTTTACCGAGAGTTCGGCACAAACAGTGTTTACTGCGCTGGCCGCATCTTCTCGCGCTGAAGTAATTTTTCCGCCTATGGAATAATGCACCCCATTTTTTTCTGTTTTTAATTCCCAATCGCGACTGACAGCAGAGGGCGCGGCGCGGTCGCTGCGCTTTAACACGCGCAACCCAGCGTAACTGTTGATAACGTCTGCTGCTGTCCAAGCCGTGTTCAGATAATCATTGGCTGCGGTCAGTAGATAGTCAACATCTTGTACTTCTACGGTGACATGGTCTATGTTGCCGCTGTAATCGGTGTCGGTAGTGCCCAGCAGAGTAACCCCGTACCAGGGGATGATGAAAAAAACTCGACCATCTGCTTGAGCCGTGAGTAACAGTGCCTCGTTCGTCAGTACCGCAGGCATAACCAAGTGTACGCCCTTGGTTAAGCGACACCAGTCGCTTCCCTGTTCTGATGCGCTTACCCATTGTCCTGTGGCATTGACAATTTGTCTGGCCAAAATTTCACCAGAAGCGCCACTTACTTGATCGTGCAAGTTTGCGCCGTAAGCGCGTCCATTTTTTTCGAGAAGACCAGTCAGCTTGCAATAATTTACACACACCGCACCCGCTGCCATCGCGCCCGATACCAATTCCAGCACCAGTCGTGCATCATCCGTTTGCGCGTCAGTATAGGTAAAGCCACTCTTTAAATCGGATGAATTAAGCAAGGGGAAATGTGCGACAAAAGACCGGCTATCAAAATAATGGTGGCCACTAGGTGTGCCTAGATTACCCGCAAGAAAGTCATATATCGCCAGCCCGGCTCTCAGTTGTAGCGCACCGATGCGGCTGTGGTTATAGACCGGCACACCAAAGCGCAGCGGCCACACACGATGCGGAGCCACTTGTATTAGCATCTGCCGTTCGGTCAACGCTTTCTTGACCAGCTTAAAATCAAAGGACTCCAGATAACGCAAGCCGCCGTGTATCAACTTGCTGGAGGCGGATGAGGTGGCATTCGCCCAGTCACCTTGCTCGACCAAGGCAACGCGCAAGCCGCGCAAGGCGGCATCGTAAGCAATCCACGCGCCGTAGATGCCACCGCCACAAACCAGCACATCAAATTGATGTCCGACTAGCAATGAAAAATCGCGTTTCATGCGTTTTTTATTTGCAGTGCTTTCTGCGGCACATCCGTAATGAGAATATCAACTTTCAATTCCAAGGCCTTGTTGATTTCCTCATCGCTATTGCAGGTGTAAACAGCAATACACTTGCCGTGGTCGCGTAATAATTCGGTCATGGCATCGTCCAGCGTGGCAATGGGTAGGCACAGTCCATGCAAAAATGGATGTTTGGTCAGAACATGTTGTGCATCAGCCATCGTCTGATCATTTTCAAAATTGTAAACCAGAGGAAACCCCGGACATTGTTGCTGGGCATAAATCAGGCTGTCCAAATTGAAAGAAGAAACCATAATCGCATCATCAACAGGGGTGTCTATCATGGCCAGCGTTTGCTTAATTTTTATTTCATGGCGGGAGCGAGACTCCCATTCTCGGTTTTTGATTTCAATCAGCAAGCGACAGCGTTTGCGGTAAGCATCCAGAAATTGCTGTAGCGTCATCAGGCCTTCGGCCTTGCTCGTGGCTGAAAAGTGTCCCGTGGTTGCAAAATGCGAAGAAAAATTCATGCCCTGCAACTGCTGAAAATCGAAGTCATCAATGTGTTTATCAGGCAAGCTGACCTTGCCCAAAAAACGATCGTGCCACAATACTGCTACTTCATCGCGGCTAAGTTGCACATCGGTCTCCATGCCGTCAATTGCATAGCACAACGCCCGATCAAAAGCGGTGCGAGTATTTTCTGCCGCCTCTTTATTTGCGCCACGGTGGGCAAAAATCTGGCATGGCTTAATATTCACGATTATTCGATCAGTCCAGGAGTCACTATGGGTTTATTTGCGACATAGAAATCTGATAAGGGACTGGCGAGAATGAGGTCAGGTAGCGTTCCGGCAACTCCCGTATCCCTAAACGTGCCGCCGTGGTATTAGGAAAATCGCCGTACAATATTCTGTATCCATTTTTGCCATTTATTTTGGCGGTCAGGATGTATATCTCGTCAAGTTTACCTAGGCTGTAGGCGCGATCAAGAAAATTTTCCAGGCGTTCCGGCTGCGCTTCAGTAGTGAAGAATAGCTGAATGCTGGCGCTATTCTTGTTGTGTTGGGCGAGCATTTTTTGGGTGGCGGTGAGACGTTGAGTTAGGAGTGAGGGATCAGGCTCACTGGCCACCACGGGCTGTATTGGTGTTTGCGGCTGAGCGGCTTCCAATATTTTTTGGGGTGGCTGAATTGCTGGGATTGCCTGGGTTGCCGGAATTTCCGGGATTGCTGGCTGTAGGTTGGCAAGCTCGCTACTGGTTGGCGTTAGTTTAGGTGCGGGAACTGCGATCTTAGTCGTTGTAATGGCAGCGGTACTGTCAGCAGAAGGGGTGGATATGATTTTTGTGTTATCAATTTCAGATGACTGGATAGTGCCAGCATTGCTGAAAAACCACACTGTGCCAGCCAGCAGCAAAACAAGAGAAGCAGCGACTCCGGCAGCTGTGCTGCGCGAAAACCAGCTTCGCGGCTGGGGTAGTTCACTGTCGCGGATGGCGGCTTGCACATGGTGAATTTCTATATTGTGGGTGTTCTCAATAAATGCGGCCAGCAGCGCCTTATCAGCAAGAATGTTTACGCGCCGCATCAGGCCATTGGATGCGGCTCCTATCAGCTTGACCGCGCCAGTAGAAAATACATTGGGGCCGTGGTAGCCCGCAGCCCGCATACGAAATATCAGATAGGCAATAATCACAGATTTGGATAATGGCAAGATGCCGAAGTGATGCACGATGCGATCTTTAAGCTGGCGCATATTGGGTTGACTGAGCTTTTCATTCAGCTCTGGCTGGCCAAACAACACGATGTGCAGCAATTTGTGGTCGCCTAGTTGCAGGTTATATAGCAAGCGCAATTCTTCCAGTGTATCCAGCGGCATGGCATGTGCCTCGTCCACCAGCACCACCACACGCTTGCCTTGTGCAGATTTTTGCGCGAGCTGATTTTGCAAAGTCTGCATGATGATGTTGATACGCTGACCCTCTAAATTGAGGCCGAGACCATCGGCGATGGCATACAGCATTTCATCGCGCGACAGGCTGGGGTTAGCCAGATACACCGTTTCCATATGTGCAGGAAGGCGTTCCAGCAACATGCGGCACAACATGGTTTTACCGCTACCCACTTCGCCGGTCACCTTGATGATGCCTTCACTTTCGGTAATGGCATAAATTAGCGCATCCAGAATTTCCGCCCGGTTTGCGCCGGGGAAGAAAAAATCTGTGACGGGGGTGATTTTAAAGGGGGGGGCGTT
Source organism: Gallionellaceae bacterium (assembly GCA_031420875.1). Classification (GTDB taxonomy): domain Bacteria; phylum Pseudomonadota; class Gammaproteobacteria; order Burkholderiales; family Gallionellaceae; genus Nitrotoga. The sequence continues at coordinate 5,394 of JANONO010000193.1, forward strand.
GAGTCCGAAATGTTCCAAGTACATGCTAGTTTTTCTCCGCAGTGAATTTAAGGGAGTCTCTGAAATTCATAGTTCGCTCAAATGCAAGGCGTAGAAAAATTTCGCCGCGCCGCATATGGGGGTATATGTTAGCAAGAAATTTTTTCCGCAACGCAGCAGTTGGGATGAAATATGGATTTTAGAGGCTCCCTTGAACAGCCTTGTATTTTTGCAGGGCTTCCAGCCGACTATACAACGTGGTGCGCTGCAAGCCAAGCAGTTTGGCCGCTTCACTGATATTGCCATGCGCCAATTCAAGTGCCGCATCAATATAAAAACTTTCCTGTTGCAATAGTTGCTCGTTGAGATTGAAGCCCGGTTGTTGCAGAGTGTATCGCGCTTGCAGCAGCGGGTTAGTTTCGTTTAAATCTATTGCTGCATGTTGCGAGTCAAACTCTGTTTCCAGTTGTGCGGCATTCACCTCCTGTCCTGGGTATTTGGTAGCGAGGCGTATGACGATGTTGCGTAATTCGCGCGTATTACCAGGAAAGGTATAGTTTTCCCATGCCTTACCAGCAGGAACATCCAGATCAAACGGTGCTTGCTTAGCCTGGGTCGCGTAAAAATTTCTGAAATATTGGAGCAACCGAAGCTTATCCTGCCCCAATTCGCGCAAGGGTGGCATGTGAATGGTAAAGATACTCAGCCGATGATATAAATCGGAACGAAACTTCCCGGCGCGCACTGCCTGACGTAAATCCAGATTGGTCGCAGCGATAATTCGAGCGCGACTCTGGCGCGAGTTGGTTTCACCAACGCGTTGAAATTCGCCATTCTCCAGCACACGCAATAGCTTGGCTTGCAATTCCAATGGCAGCTCGCCTATCTCATCTAGAAATAGTGTGCCTTCGTCGGCGTCCTCAAAAAAACCTGATTTGCTGGTGCTAGCTCCGGTAAATGACCCTTTGGCATATCCAAACAGGGTGGGCTCAACCAAATTCGGAGAAATTGCAGCGCAGTTAAAAATTAAAAATGGCTTGTTTTTGCTCGGGCTGGATTTTTGTATCGCACTCGCGACCAACTCCTTGCCTGTGCCAGACTCCCCTTCAATCAAAACCGGAAAGGGTGTGCTCGCGTACAACTCAATCTGCTTGCGCATGGCCTGCATGGGCGCACTTATGCCGATGATGCCGAACTGGGCATCGGAATCTGACCCTTTTTTTTGTTCAGCGCGCTGAATCTGAAGTGCGCCGTGCAATTGATTTTTAATTTCTTCGGGGGGGCAGGGTTTGGCGATGAAATCAATGGCACCCAGTGTGCGAGCATGACGAGCATTTGCCCCATCGTCTTGCCCGGACAGCACCAGAATTTTTATCTGCGGATCATGTGCTAATAGTTCGGTGATCAGGCGAAAGCCTTCGTTGGGGCGGTGCGGGGTGGGGGGTAAACCCAAATCCACCAGCGCCAGCGAAGGTCGAGTTGACATGCCGCGCAACATTTTAATGGCTGAAACTCGGCTGTCTGCAAGGGTGATATCGAACTCGTTGGCGAGTGAGATGCGCAAAGAATCGCAGATGAGCGGATCGTCATCCACAATAATCAGGCCGGGAAGAATTGAGTTTCTGTGCAAGCTCATATGCTAGTCATTATAGGGTACGGGGTAAAGGGGCTGCAATTTAAGTGCTGATCTCAAACTTTAAAAGATGTCAGCAATAATGAGCATTGACTGCAATGTGGTAGCCATGGATACTTCCGAGTGTCAGTCAAGCATGATTTCCAAACGATAGGGTTATATTACTCCTCATTTAAGATGATTCTCTGCGCGCTAACTATTTTCACCAGCTCATGTCTGCTGTTCTTGCTGCAACTCATTACAGCAAAGCAGATATTGCCATGGTTTGGAGGTTCTTCTGCGGTATGGATCACTTGCTTAGTGTTTTTTCAGGTTGGATTGTTATTCGGGTATATCTATTCGGACTGGAGTAGCCGACGACTGACAGTTAAACAACAAGTTATTCTTCATGGCATCTTGCTTGTTTTAAGTTTGATGATGTTGCCACTCATACCTGATATGAGCTGGAAGCCGACTGGTACGGAAAATCCAGCTTGGCGTATTTTTGGTCTGCTTGGCGTTACGATAGGCCTGCCGTATTTCTTGCTGTCAACCACTAATCCCTTAATTCAAGCTTGGTTTGTGCGCATTTATCCCAACAAATGCCCGTACCGTTTGTATGCCTTATCCAACTTCGCCTCTCTGCTGGCTCTGCTGGGTTACCCGTTGTTCATTGAGCCCTGGCTTTCGACCACATGGCAAATGCGATCTTGGGCGATACTTTATAACGCATTTGCTGTGTTGTGTTGTGCCGTAGCTTGGTTTAGCTTGCGCGCCATGGGGGGCGGTCAGCGATCTGCTCCAGTACAGCCTGCACAAAGTTTAGTGGTAGAGCTTCCACCGACTTACGGTACATACTGGCTGTGGGTCACTCTTTCCGCCATGGGGTCTGTGTTTCTACTGATAGTGACCAATCATTTATCACAGAATGTTGTCGCAATTCCTTTGTTATGGGTGTTGCCGTTGTGCATTTATCTGTTGACTTATATTTTATGTTTTGAAGGGCATGGCTGGTATCGGCGCAATCTTTTCTTGGGATTGCTGATGATATTTTTATGCGCGATGGCGTGGTCATTGACTCGTATGAATCTTGCGTTTGATCTGACATTTCAATTCAGCCTGCTCCTGGCGGGTCTGTTTGTCACTTGCATGTTTTGTCATGGTGAGCTTAACCGCTTGCGTCCTGTACCACAGTATCTGACACGGTTTTACCTGACAATTGCGTTGGGTGGAGCGATTGGCGCACTTTTGGTTGGCGTGATTGCACCATTAGTATTTTCTGATTACTACGAATTCGAGATTGGCCTTGTTGGTTTGGCTGCCCTAGCACTGTTTCAGGTGCGCAAAAGAAAGTTGAGAGTTCTGGTTGTTGTTACTGGCGCACTGTTATTTACCTTGGGCAGCGTAATTTACAAGGTTTCCTTGCTTGCTGAATTTTCCGTGCTCACTACGCGAAATTTTTATGGCGTGTTGCGTGTGTATGAATACCCGCAGCCGAATGTGAATCTTACCCAGCGTATGTTGATGCATGGGCTAACCGCGCATGGCAATCAATATCCCTATGGAAGCAAGCGCCATACCCCGACTACTTACTATCGTCCCATATCCGGTATAGGTCGCACTATGCAGGGATTTCAGCAGCCTGGTACGCGAGTTGGTATTATCGGGCTGGGAGCGGGAACGATGGCAGCTTATGGAAAACCAGGTGACACTTATCGTTTTTATGAGATTAATTCGGAGGTGATTCAAATTGCGCAGCAGGAATTTACTTATCTTAAAGACAGCGCAGCAAAGATTGAAATAGTTTTAGGTGATGCACGTTTGAGCCTTGAGAGTGAACCCAATCAGCAATTTGATGTGTTGGTGGTGGATGCATTTTCTGGCGATGCAATTCCTCTGCATCTATTGACCAGCGAGGCAATTGCTTTGTACCTCCAACACCTGAAACCAGGTGGGGTGATTGCTTTTCATCTGACCAATGCCTACCTTGATCTGGCACCGGTAGTGCAACAACTGGCCGATGCATACAAAATTCACGTGGCGCATATTCAAGAAAGTGAGAGCAGCGGCAGATTCGTCAGCAATTGGGCGCTGCTCACCAATGATCAAACATTTCTCGATTCACCCTACATCAGGGAAGCTACCTCCGCTATTCAAACACACGCCGGTGATCGCTTATGGACGGATGACTTTAATAATTTGTTACAGGTGCTGAAGTAATCCTGATGAGCAGTGTAGTGATGAGCTGTGTAGTTGTGGTTTATATGTGGCGTGGTTTAGAATGCCTCCCCTTCAAACAAGCCTAACTTTATTACGTGTCCTCACAATCGCTGGTTGAAGTTCGCGATGTCAATTTTTCATATGACAGCCGCCCCATCCTAAATGGCATAAACATGACCTTCCCTAAGGGCAAGGTCATCGCCATCATGGGCGGCAGCGGTTGCGGCAAGACCACTCTGTTCCGGCTGATCGGCGGCGCGCTCAAACCAAACAGTGGTTATGTCAAAATTGACGGTCAGGTGATCCATGAGTTGGATCAAAATGGTTTGTATGAAATGCGCCGCAAGATGGGGGTGCTATTCCAGTTCGGAGCTTTGTTCACCGATATGTCGGTGTTCGACAATGTTGCGTTTCAGATGCGCGAACACACCAATCTGCCGGAAGAAATTATTCACGATCTGGTGTTGATGAAGCTGCATGCGGTCGGCTTGCGTGGCACGCACCACTTGATGCCAGCCGAGCTATCTGGTGGGATGGCGCGGCGCGTGGCGCTGGCGCGCACGGTGGCGCTGGATCCGATGTTGATTTTATATGATGAGCCATTTGCCGGATTGGATCCGATTTCGTTGACTGTGGTCGGGCAGTTGATTCGCCGTTTGAACGATGCGCTCGGTGCGACATCGGTGGTGGTCACGCATGACGTGCAAGAGTCGCTCAAGATTGTGGACTATATTTATTTCATTTCCAATGGCGTTATTGTGGCCGAAGGGTCGCCGGATGAAATTCAGGCATCAGACAAGCCCTTTGTTCGTCAATTTGTGCATGGCGAAATGGATGGCCCGGTGCCATTTCATTATCCAGCACCCAATTATGCACAAGATTTACAAGTGCGGAACTGATCATGCCCGTAACTAAAATCCTAAGAATTATAGGAAGCCGCACCGTAGATGCAGTATGGCGTGCCGGCTATGCCGCACGTTTTTTCCTGATGATACTGGTTTACTCCGGCACCAGCTTTCGACGTTTTCGCCTGACGGTAAAAGAACTATTTTCTAGCGGAGTGATGTCGCTCATTATTATTGTGGTAGCCGGCATGTTCGTCGGCATGGTGCTGGGATTGCAGGGCTATGAGACGCTCAAGCGCTATGGTTCTGAATCTGCATTGGGGTCATTGGTTGCGTTGAGTCTAGTGCGCGAGTTGGGGCCGGTGCTGGCGGCGCTATTGTTTGCCAGTCGCGCAGGTTCGGCCATGACCGCCGAGATTGGTTTGATGAAGGCGACCGAGCAGATTTCCGCGATGGAAATGATGGCGGTTAATCCAATCGCGCGTGTGGTGGCGCCACGTTTCTGGGCCGGGGTTATATCCATGCCATTACTGGCCGCATTATTTTCCGTAATGGGCGTATTCGGCGGCTATGTGGTCGGTGTGGTGTTGATCGGCGTGGACGAAGGCTCGTTCTGGTCGCAGATGCAATCGGCAGTAGATTTTCAGCACGATATATTAAACGGTGTGCTCAAGAGCCTGGTGTTTGGCGTGGCCGTCACCACCATCGCTTTATTCGAGGGGTATGATGCGCCGCCCACGGCAGAGGGCGTGTCCGGCGCGACCACGCGCACCGTGGTGCAATCGTCGCTGGCGATTTTAATTCTGGATTTTATTTTGACCGCATTTATGTTTCGGGGGGATTAGCATGGAACGCACGACGCTGGATTTATGGGTGGGCGCATTTGTTGTGGCGGGTATCGCGGCACTGGTGGTGCTGGCGATGAAGGTAGGAAATCTGAGCACCTACAACGGCGGCGCAACCTATCAGTTAGACGCTTATTTTTCTAACATCGGCGGCCTCAAGCCGCAGGCATCCATCAAAAGTGCCGGTGTGTTGGTCGGGCGAGTTTCTTCGATCACCTTGGATACCGAACGCTATGAGGCCAAGGTCAGCATGAGCATAGATCAGCGTTACCAGTTCCCTAAAGATACCTTCGCCAATATTCTGACTGCGGGATTGCTTGGCGAGCAATACATCGGCCTGATTCCGGGCGGTGATACTGAGTTGCTGAAAACTGGCGAAGTGGTTAAACAGACGCAATCGGCAGTGGTACTGGAAGATTTGATCGGCAAATTTTTATACAGCAAGGCTGACAGTTCTCAATAAAAATTTAGGGTGAACCTCATGCGGAAAATTTTGTGCTTAGGTGCGTTACTAGCTGGCTTGTCGCTCCCGGTGTATGCAGATTTGACAGAGCCGGACGTGTTGATTAAAAGCACGGCGCAAGAAGTGCTGGACATCGTTAGGCAAGACAAAGATATTCAGGCCGGCAACCAAAAGCGGGTGCTGGAAATGGTGGATGCCAAGGTGCTACCGCACTTTAATTTTACCCGCATGACGCGGCTGGCTGTAGGTAAACATTGGCGTACTGCAACCGAGCAACAAAAAAAATTGTTAGAGGGTGAATTCCGCAACATGCTGGTGCGTACCTATACCAAGGCCTTTTCTGCCTACCGCGATCAAGCGGTGCAGACCAAGCCGTTGAAGATGGCGAAAGATGCTACCGAAGTGACAGTCAAGACGGTGATCGTGAAGCCGGGCACACCTTCTATCCCAGTTGACTATGACATGGAAAAGACAGCCGATGGCTGGAAGGTCTATGACCTAGTGGTAGAGGGCGTGAGTCTGGTTACCAACTATCGCAGCACTTTTTCTGAGCAAATACAGAAAGACGGCATAGACGGGTTGATTAAAACGCTAGGGGAAAAAAACCGTGTCGCTGCCGAAACTGGCTTAACCAAGGCGGGTAGCAAGTGAGCGATCAGGCTGAGGGTCATTTACCGGTGTCGGGTAATTTAACGGTCAACACGGTTGCAGCGCTGGCTGGCCTAGTTACGCAAGCGGCGGGGAAAACTGATCTAGTGATTGATTTGCAGCAAGTCGAAGCAGTGGATTCCGCTGCGGTCAGTTTGATGTTGCTGTGGTTGCGCGAGGCGCAACGCAACAAGGTGAATCTTAGCTTCGTCCATGTCCCTGAAAATTTATTGAGTCTGGCGCGCTTGTACGATGTAGCGGAGTTGTTGCCGCTCTGTCACGATAACGCTGCGTCGGTTTGATTATCTGCTTCCCCCCTTATGCTTCCTGCTATTGACATACGCCAAGCGCGCAAGCGTTTCGGCAATCTTCAGGCATTAGACGGTGTGGATTTACGCATCGAGCAGGGCGAATTTTTCGGTCTGCTCGGCCCCAATGGTGCGGGTAAAACCACGCTGATTAACTTGCTGGCCGGATTAGCGTTGCCGGATGAGGGGCAGCTATTCGTGCTCGGCCATGACGTGGTTAAGCAATACCGCTCCAGCCGTCGCTTGTTGGGTGTCGTTCCGCAGGAACTGGTGTTCGATCCATTTTTTACCGTGCGTGAAGCGCAGCGTAACAAGATCAACATCAGCTTCGAACATGTACCAGAAAATTTACTCAGCCTGGCACGCCTGTATGATGTGGCAGAATTATTGCCGCAGGGCCGCGATGCAGAAACGGCATAAACATCTCCCTACTTTCCTTAAGCGCACCTCTAAAATTAAATATACTAAGTCAGACAACGCGCGAGCAAAAAATTGC
>JANONO010000194.1:0-2391 GCA_031420875.1 Gallionellaceae bacterium
GTCAGAGTCCAGTGTTTTGAAACACTCATCGAACCAGGATGTGCCGCACAACACCGCGTCTTGCCGCGTGATGACAGCGGCGTGTGTTTGCTTGTAATCGGGTATCAGTTGCGCGGTGAGGTCGCCGCTGCCTATATCTTCGTCCAGTGCAGCGGCGACATTGGCCAATATATGAGGGACGGAGATCATCGAACGCTCAGCTTAACCATGCGTGTCTCAATGTCGAAAAAATTCGGCTTAAGGTATGTATTCATTCAGGATGCTCGATATGTTTTGGGCTGGCCGTATTTCCTCAAGCTATCTTGGGCTTCAATCAAAATGTAACTCAATATTGTTATGTTGAAAAGTTCTCTTGCAAAAAACTCACCAGAAAAAGAGAAATTTTTTTCTCTCCTTTTCCTTGGTAAGCTCCTTCTGGGCGGCGGCTTGGCGAGCCTTGAGATTTTTTAGGGCTTCGGCTTGTTGCACCACTTTCTGTGACATGACATGTTGTTGCCAAGCCATAAAAGAAACTCCAATAATCAGCCCCGCCAACAAGAGCGCAAGCAGAGCTTTTTTACGGTAGGTGGCAGAGTCGCGGAACAAGTTGAAAGCCTTTTTGAAACGCATCAACAGGCCACGATAGGTGTGCGAGCTAAAAGCCTGCTTCACTGCGATGGTCGAAAAAGTCCTCAGGTAGTACAAAGGGAACATGATCCGATGCCACGAAGCTTGGACGCCAATGTGGGTGGCCTGAGCATTTGCGGTGTGGTGAATCTCTGACAGAGCACTCGCAAAATAGAAAGAACCATCTGTTTCCTCAGCCAGGTCAGACATGTGGGCATACATTTTTTTCAATGCCAACCCGCCAAAGGGCAGGCGCTGAAATGATGCATGCTGTGCGTCCTCCGTATGGCCTTCGGGCAGAGCCAATTTGTAGGTACCCACCTCGCTTAGCTTGGGTACACGGTAGATGCGAACCTCATTCTGAATACCCTTCAGCTTGTGGTAACCCATCTCTTCAAAGGGTACTTCGCTCTTGTTCATCATCAAATACGCGGCCTCAGAGAAATAAATTTCTCCGCCATCAGCCAATCCCTCGATGCGTGCGGCGATATTCACTGCCGCGCCAAAAATATCATTTTTTTGGACGCGCACTTCGCCGACGTTGATGGCAAAACGGAGTTCAAAGCGTTCACTTTCAGGTATCTGAAGATTGCGACTGGATAGCTGGTCTTGCACAGCCATGGCGCAGAGCAATGAGTCTGTGGGCGACTTGAAGGTGATGAGGTAGGCATCGCCCATGACCTTGACGACGTTGCCGTCAAAAGCCCTCACCATGGGTCTGACCAGGCCAGCAAAGCGGCCCAGCAAACGCTCATTGGCCTTGTGACTCTGACCTGCGGTCTTGGGGGTGTAGTCTTTAATGTCGACAAAAACAATGGCAAGGCATTCCAGCTTCATGGTCGGGTGTCAGCTTTTCTATTTTGGTTGGCGCAATAGACAGAATATGGCGGTTTAAAGTTCAAAATGTAAAGAGCCAAGATGAATCACAAGCCAAACAAGGTGTGGAATAAATTTTAGCGCGCCGCATATGTTTGATATGTAATCGTTAAAATTTATCGAGCAACGCAGCATCGTGACGGGATTTGATTGTTAAATATGTCTAATAGCATAATAAAGCGGGCATGAGCAGCTGTCAGGAGTTTGTATAGAGTTGTGTCGATAAATTAAGGTATGCAGCGCAATTACAGCCAGTAGTCGTTGATATATTTCTCTCCTTTGTCGCACAAGAAGGTCACCACATGTTCGACCTTGTAGCGCTCGCGTAATCTGCGCGCAGCGATCAGATGCGCGCCAGACGAGGGTCCGACAAAAATTCCATGCTCACGTGCCAGGCGGCGCATTTCCAGCACCGCCTCCTCAGATTCAACGGTTACGATCTCATCCAGAAGGTCACGATGGCGTTCGATAATGCCGGGTACAAAGCCATCGGCAATGCCCTCGATTAAATGCTTGGCAATTTCGCCGCAAAGTATGGTGCAGGATTCGCTCGGCTCCAGCGCGACTACCTTGCACTTCGGGTTCACCGCCTTGAATGCCTGACCCACGCCCACAATGGTCCCGCCAGTGCCCACGCCGCCGACCACCGCGTCCGGCAGCACGCCTTTAGGCAGTTCGGCCAATATTTCCTGCCCCAGCCACTCGCGGTTTTCATCCACGTTCCATTCGTTGTCGAATTGCTGCGGGGCAAAATAGCCGGGCAGCTTACCGATTTTACGCACTTCGGCCAAGGCATCGGTGACATGAAAATCGCCGATGATGCGCACCTCGGCACCGTAGGCGCGCGAAATCGCGGTGCGCTCCTGGCTCATGCCATTGGGCATCAGCACCAGCATTTTGTAACCCTTG
>JANONO010000195.1:0-5101 GCA_031420875.1 Gallionellaceae bacterium
ACCTACAACGTGGGCAGCCCAACCGCAGTGACCCATCTGGAGCTGGTCAAACTCATTGGTGAACATATCTCGCCCAAGCCACGCGTGGTACTTAACACCGTGCCCTCGAAGCAGCAGCAGGCGGATGATTTGTTCCCGGATATTACTGCCACTGAACGAGGCTTGGGCGTTGCGCCAACGTGTACGCTGGAACAAACCGTGGATAAGACTTATCGCTGGTTTGCAGCCGCTCGCCGCTAGGCTTTGGCCGACTATCTCGAATGATTGAGCCGACGATCACGCTACCTGAAGCGAACCCTATCATTAGAGCGGATCTGGAGCGCATCGCCTCAGTAACGTTACCTTGGAGAGGTTTGCGCGACAAAACTGTGCTTGTTACAGGAGGCGGCGGTTTTTTGGCCGCCTACCTGATCAAATCCTTGTTGACAATCAGTCGACTCAACAAGCTGAATATCCAGGTCATTTGTGTCGCGCGAAGCATTCGGAGCGCTGAGGTGCGTCTATCCGCTTACTTGGGTGCGCCAGATTTGTCAGTTGTACAGCACGATATTTCACAGCCGCTTCCGAGTGATTTTCCACGCGCCGATATCGTTGTACATAGCGCCAGCCAAGCCAGTCCTAAATACTACGGCGTTGACCCAGTGGGAACATTGCTCGCAAACTCAGCAGGTACCATGTACTTGCTGGAGCATGCCGTAAAAAGTCAAGCAGACCGCTTTCTGTTTTTCAGCAGCGGAGAAGTGTACGGTGTCCCCATTGATCCGGATCAGCTGGTTGGGGAATTGGATTACGGCTACCTCGACCCGATGAACGTGCGTTCTTGCTACGCAGAGAGCAAACGCATTGGTGAGACCATGTGCGCAGCTTGGGCGCAGCAACATGGCCTACATACCAGTGTCGTTCGCCCGTTCCACACCTACGGGCCTGGCATGGCTCTGGGTGACGGACGGGTGTTTGCCGATTTTGTTGCCGATGTCGTAGCGAAAAGAGACATTGTCCTAAAAAGTGACGGCTTGGCCAAGCGACCGTTTTGCTATATTGCTGACGCTACCGTTGGCTTCTTGACCGTACTCCTGACTGGCGGCAAAGCAGAGGCATACAACGTTGCCAATCCAGTAGCCGAAATATCCATTAGAGACTTAGCAACCATAGTTGCCGGACTTTTCCCGGAGCGCGGTATTAGTACGCGGTTTGAAGTGCCTGTAAGCAGTGATGCTTATCTAAAGAGTCCTATTTCTCGTTCTTGCCCCTCAATAGACAAGATACAGGGCTTAGGCTGGTTCCCCACCATTGGCTTGCATGACGGTTTCCGTCGAACTATTCAGTCTTATTTCTGATTTTCAACTTCCAATGAGTAATGATATGAATTCAATCAAAGAAATCCTAGCTAAGTACACGAATGGTGTTATCGATAAACCGACCTATATCAAATGTATGTATGAAGAGCACCATGCCGCACTTTTCAACTATGCAGAGTATCTGGCTCAGACCAACGTCAAGAAAATTGAAATTGAGGATGGACGGGTAATCATGACTTCGCGTGATCGCGGCATTCGCATTGCGTGTGCACCAGGTGACTTTCGTATTGCACCGATAGAGACGCTAAATTTCTTCGACTACGAAAAAGCTGAATCAACCATGATGGAGAATCTGGTTTCCGATGGTGATATCTTTTTTGATATCGGTGCGAATATTGGCTGGTATTCAATAAATATCGCTGCATCGCGACGTGCTACCAAAGTCTATTGTTTTGAGCCCATTCCTAAAACCTATAAATCTCTTTCCGTGAATCTTGAGTTAAACGCCGTCCCCAATGTAATGGCCCATAACTTCGGGTTCTCCAGCCAAGCCGGGGAGTTCCCTTTTTACTACTATCCTGAGGGTTCAGGAAACGCATCGTCAGCTAATGTGACTGATCGTGCCGATGTGGAATGCGTGCAGTGCAAGGTACGAACACTTGATGACTACACCGCTGAAACTGGGGCGCACGTTGATTTCATAAAATGTGACGTAGAGGGTGCAGAACTTCTGGTTTTTCAAGGTGGTATCAAGACAATCACAAGAGACAAACCTATTGTTTTTTCTGAAATATTGCGTAAATGGTCAGCAAAGTTTAATTACAACCCAAATGACATATTTAAGCTCTTTAAAGATCAGGGCTATCAAGTATTTAGTACTAAAGAAAATTATTTATCTAAATTCTTTGAAATGGATGAATCAACAATTGAAACGAATTTCTTTTTCCTTCATGCTGAAAAGCATGCAAATCTCATCCAGCGTTTTGAAAAAAGAATTCGTAGTTAATTAATTGTGTTTATCAGTCAAACTTTAGGAACTGTGTGAATATGCCGGATAGTCTTACCCGCTGGCGTGCTTTTGCTGGTTTAGATTTTCACGTACTGGTCACATTGCTTTTCCGTGGTTGGGCAATCGTTGCAGGCGGGGTAACAATATTGCTGCTGCCGCTTTGGCTAAGTCCAACGGAACAAGGATATTACTTCACCTTCGCCAGCGTGCTTGCGCTTCAGATTTTTTTCGAACTGGGGCTGAACCAGATCGTCATGCAGCTAGTCAGCCATGAGGTAGCGCATCTCACCGAAACGGCTGATGGACGTCTGACGGGCAAAGAAGCACATCTTGGCCGGCTAAGTTCACTGGCCCGCTTGATAAGCCGTTGGTATGGTGTTGCGGCGCTACTGTTTGCCCTCATAGGGGGCATTGCAGGTGCCGTTTTCTTTACCCAAAAAGGCACTGAACCCATGTCCGTTTGGCTGGGTATATGGGCCCTGCTGATTTGTGCAACGGCCGCCAATCTATGGCTCAGTCCAGGGCTAGCGGTGATGGAAGGTTGTGGCAAAGTGGGGCAGGTGGCACGCTTGCGTTTGGTGCAGTCGGTGCTGGGCTATGCAAGCCTTTGGGTGCTGCTGCTGGCTGGTGCCGGTCTGTGGGCCGCAACTGCGGTGCCCGTAGTCAGTGCAGTTTGCACGGGCTACTGGCTAATGGCGCATGGCAACATGTTGCGCTGGCTGTCCAGTCGTGCGGCTGACGTTAAAACTCAGTTGAGTTGGCGTACCGACGTGTTGCCACTGCAATGGCGCATAGCATTGAGTTGGGTCAGCGGTTACCTGATTTTTAATCTGTTCACACCCATGGTCTTTTCCCGCCATGGCGCTATTGAAGCTGGCCGACTCGGTATGGCACTGACGGTATTTACTGCCATATCGACTATCGGCATGAGCTGGGTTAATGCCAAGGCGCCTAATTTAACAATGCATATTGCACGTGGCGAACGACGTGAACTAAATAGCTTATTTAAAGCTTTGTTTCTCCGTTCAACTACTGTTATCGCACTAACGTCGGTAGGTGTCGTGTTAGTCGCGTGGTATTTAAATAAAACAGGCTTCCCGCTGATGATGCGGATAGCATCCCCTGGCGTATTAGCCGTTTTGGCAGTAGTTACTACAGTCAATGCCATGGTATTCGCCATGGCAATTTACATGCGTGCACATCGTGAAGAGCCTATGCTGGCTCAATCCATAGTTGGTGGCCTATTAGTGGCTTGCGCCGTTTATATCGGATCAATCTATGGTGTGCTCACTATGATGATTTTGTATATGGCTATTTGTATTTTTGTTTTGCTACCTTGGACGGTATGGTTGTTTTTTAAATACTTCAAAAGAATCCCTTATTTTTAATTTTGGATGAAGGGTTTAACTTAGATGCAATTTGATGACGAACCAAGCAAGCCAAAGCAGCCATTGCTTACTATTGCAATACCAACCTACAACAGAGCAAGTTATCTTGAGCTCTGTTTAAGAAGGATAAGCGAAGAGCTAGCCAGCTTAAGCGCAAATCAGCGTAATTTAGTCTTGGTTTATGTCTCTGACAATGCTTCAGCAGACAGTACCGCTCATGTAATATCCCAATTCAAATCACTGAACCCGGAAAGATTTAAGGTGGTTCGGAATGATGTAAATATAGGTGGAGAAAAAAATGTTTCTCAATGTTATGAGTCAGCAACTACGCCATATGTGTGGGTTTTAGGGGATGACGACGTAATTCTTCCGGGTGGTCTCCAGTTGATTTTGGATGTTTTGGTTACGCGGAAAATTGATATCTTGTATATGAATGGGTACGGTTTCTCCAATCATTATCTGGACGAACCTAAGAGAGGCCGTGGAAAAAGTGGGCTTATTGAGTATTCAAGCGCATTAGACTTCGTAAAACATACGCATGTGATGTTGACGTTTATCACCTCCCTGATAGTACGTAGTGGTGAGAATGTGGCATCAGTGAGTCAAGTGGTGGCCGGTACTAATCTACCCCACCTGGGCTGGGTTTTACCATTAATTCGTGATGGGAAAAAATTCGCATTTATTGAAAACAGAGTTTACGCCGCAACAATGGGTAACTCTGGTGGATATGGTGCGGTTAATGTATTCGGCAATAATTTAAGAAATATAGCGAATAGCATTCTAAAGGATCAGCCGGAAGTTGCAAAAGCGATTCAGAATGGAACGATTGTGATGTGGTTTCCAACTTACATAATGAGTCTGCGGAAGGGCTCGGCTGGATATTTAAAAGAAAATGTTGCAATTGAAATGAAACGCTTGTTTCAGGGTAATTGGAGATATTATTTTTTTCTTGTACCGTTAATCAATTTACCCTTTAAATTGGCGCAACTATATTTTATTTTTGTCAGGGTAACGCGAAAGTTGTTAGGTACTACATTGCTATGATCATTTCTGTAGAATAATTTCTGTATATGTAAGACCGATTTGCCACGATCAATTTGTATTTAACAGATAAATATTATCCATGCAATTAAAGTTTGCCCCATTAGTCACGATTGTGATTCCTGCTTATAACCACGGCAAATACCTTATGCAGGCAATAGACAGTGTGCTTGACCAAGATTACCAGAATATAGAGTTGATCGTATTAGACGATGGATCAACTGATAATACACACGAGGTTTTGGAGAGCTACGGAAAGCAATTCCATTGGGAATCTCAGAAGAATATGGGGCAGGCAAGCACCTTAAATAAAGGCTGGAGTATGGCGAAAGGGGAGGTTCTGGCCTATCTTTCGGCCGATGATG
>JANONO010000196.1:0-5843 GCA_031420875.1 Gallionellaceae bacterium
TGACAGCCGCCGAGATTATTCAGGCCGATGACGAAAAATTTATTGGTGTCTATCGGTTTACCCGAGCCTATCATGGTGTCCCACCAGCCCACATTCTTGGGGTCGTCGGTGTAATATCCTGCCACATGATGATGGCCAGACAGCGCATGACAAACCAGTACTGCATTGGACTTGTCGGCATTCAGCTTGCCATACGTTTCATACATTAGCTCATAGCGCGATAACACCGCACCGCTCTTGCAGGTGAGCGGGGTGTCGAAGTGCGCACGCTGCGCGCTGACGATGCCAACTGAATTATTCATTGATCCCCAAAATAAAAAACCCGTTCAGCTTGCGCGGATCGGGTGGATTCGCTTTAGCGAGTATTTTTAAAGTGCCCCGCAAGCTGATGTCAAATCGGCACTAGTGTTCAGTTTCCGCGCTTTGCGGATTTCTGTCAATGCGACTTACGCATTCAGCCTGCCCAGCAACTCCCGTATTTTCATTGGATCATCAGCGCGCAATATTTTTTGCGTCAGCGCGGTGATTTCCGGCAAGCTGGTGGTGAGCACACGTTGTTTGGTGGCTAGCAGTTGCGCCGGGTGCATGGAAAATTGGCGCAGGCCGAAGCCGAGCAGCAGGCGGGTGTAGGCTAATTCTCCAGCCATTTCGCCGCACACTGCAATCGGGATGCGGGCTTTGTTGGCGCTGCCAATGATGTTCGCCAGTAGGTGCAACACAGCCGGATGCAGCGGGTCATACAGATGCGCTACTTCTTCGTCGGTGCGGTCTATGGCTAGGGTGTATTGGATCAGATCGTTTGTGCCTATAGACAAAAAATCCAGTTTTTTGGTGAACACATTGAGCGCCAGCGCAGCGGCTGGAATTTCTATCATGCCGCCGATAGGTACGGCATGGTTATATTGGATGCCATCCACATCCAGACTTTGTTTGGCGGCGGCAATGAGTTGCAGGGTCTGGTTAATTTCCGACGCGCCGGACAGCATGGGCACCAATATTTTTACATTGCCGAAAACGGAGGCGCGTAACAAGGCGCGTAACTGGGTGCGGAATAATTGCGGTTCAGCCAGACACAAGCGTATGGCGCGCAGCCCCAGCGCCGGGTTGCTGGCCACGCGCGTCGCGCCCTTGAGCTGCTTGTCTGCGCCAAGATCAAAGGTACGAATGGTCACTGGCAATTCGCCCATGCCCTTTGCCACGTTGCGGTAAGCCTCGAATTGTTCTTCTTCGTCCGGCAGGTCATCGCGGTTAAGAAAAAGAAATTCACTGCGGAACAAGCCTATTCCGGTCGCCCCATTTTCTTTTACATCGGCCAGGTCGTGTGGCAGTTCGATGTTGGCATGCAATTCGATTGCTGTACCGTCCAAGGTGTTGGCAGGCGTGGTTTTGAGGCGTTTGAGTTTTTTTCGTTCTAGCTCCCATTGATCTTGGCGTAAGCGATATTCAGCTAGGATAGGTTTGTCCGGGTTGACGATGACTACGCCCTGTGCGCCATCCACGATCAGCATGTCGAGTTCACGCACCAACTGGCGCGCACGATGCAAGCCGACCACACACGGTGTGTTGAGGCCGCGCGCCACGATGGCGGTGTGAGAGGTAGCGCCGCCCAAGTCGGTCAGGATGGCGGAAAATTGATGCGGCTTGAGTTGGATTAAATCCGCCGGGCTGACATCGTGCGCCACCAGGATCATGCTTTCGTCATGCTTGGTGACGGGAGGAACATGACCGGCTTGTCCGGTCAGTTTTTTGAGCACGCGCTCCACTACTTGCACCACATCGGTCTTGCGCTCGCGCAGATAAATATCTTCAAAGGCTTCGAACTGCGTGACCAGTTCATCCATTTGTACCTTGAGCGCCCATTCCGCATTGCACTGTTCGTGTTCTATCATCGTGCGCGGCACATTGCTGATATGTTCATCGGCCAGGATCATTAAATGTAAATCGAGGAAGGCATCGAATTCGGCGGCGGCATACAGCGGGCGGTTGTCATGCAAGCTGGCCAGTTCGCTGCGCGCGGCTTCCAGTGCCGCGTCGAAGCGTTTGACCTCTTCCTGCACCAGATGTTTGGGCAGCGTGTAGCGCGCCACTTCCAGTGAGGTGTGCGAAACCAGATGAGCATGGCCGATGGCGATGCCGCTGGAGACCGCGATGCCATGCAGGGTGAAGCTCACTCGCCTTCTCCAAAATAATCGTTTACCAATGCCACAATTGCATTCATCGCTTCCTGTTCCTTCTCGCCGCTGGTTTCAATGGTAATAGTAGAACCCTTGGCCGCAGCCAGCATCATCACCCCCATAATACTTTTTGCATTCACTCGCCGCCCGGCGCGCGACATCCATACTTCGCACGGAAACTGCGAGGCAAGCTGAGTCAGCTTGGCCGAGGCACGCGCATGCAGCCCCAGCTTGTTAATTATCAGCACATCTTGTTGTAGCATTGCTGTCATTTTCCTTTTTCATTAAAACAATACATTCACGTCCGCCTTGCAAGGCTTTTTGCACCACTTCGGCCAGCGGCCTGTGGCAATAGCTCATGGCGCGTAACAGCATAGGCAGATTCACTCCGGCCACGCCCTCTACCCGACCCGGCTGACGCAGCCGCCACGCAATATTGCTCGGCGTAGCACCAAATAGGTCGGTCAGTAGCAGCACACCTTCACCCGTGTCCAATTGCGCGATCAATGCGCGTCCCTCGTCTTCTTTGGTCTGCGGATCATCGGTCGCCAGCACAGCCAATACTTTCAGATTGCGCGGCGCATCGCCTAGCACATGGCGCGCACAATCCACCAAGCTATGGCCTAGGTTGTTATGGGTAACTAATAAAATTCCAAGCACTGCGATTACTCCCCGATTTCCTGCATCGTTTTCTGATCCATGAATTCTAGCCGTTTCTGCATGGCCGTGGTGAGGTGTACCGTGCCACTATCGTCAATTAATAGCGCTGCGCTTAAATTCATTTTTTGTGCAGCTGAGCGCCAACTTTTTACACCGGAAATAAATAATGGCTTGGACGTAGCATCGGACAGCACACCGGCGCGCACCCCGTGCGTCAACACTGTGACCGCCTGCACCCCTTGCACCGGGTGCCCGCTGCGCGGATCAAGCAGATGACAATAGCGTTTTCCGCCGTACTCAAAATAGCGCTGATAATCGCCCGAAGTACCGATGGCCTCGCCGTCATGCAGCTCCAGCGTGGCAATCGGCCCCGGCTGGCGCGGATGTTGTATGCCGACGCGCCAACTACGATCACCGTGTTTGCCCAGTGCCAGGACGTTGCCGCCGATGTTGATCAGCGCATTATTGATTCCCCGTTGTTTAAGCAAGGCTGCTGCGCTATCTAGCGCATAGCCTTTGGCATAGCCGCCAAGATCAAGCTGCACAGCGGAATTGCGACTACTCACTAATTCTCTGCTCCCGCTGGCGGGCGAAGGGTTAGGGGAGGGGGTTGAGGGGAAGAAAATTAGCGCAGTCATATCCGGGCGCGCTTTAACCAGCGCGGCAAGTTCTTGCTCGTCCGGCAGCGCAGGCTTATATTCGTCTGCATGAAATCCCCACAACTGCACCATGCCACCGATGGCAGGATTAAATAAATTATCTGACTGCGCCGAGAGTTGCGCTGCATCCTTCAGCATAGCGGCCAGTTCGCTCGACGCTTCTCTAGCTTTTCCTTGTGCCAGCGCTGCATTCAGCTCACTCAATGCGCTCGGTTTCCAGGCATGCAGTAGGTTGTGCAAACGCTGAAATTCCTGCATCACCGTGGCGACTGCCTGTTTCGCACGCGCCTCCTCTACGCCATATACGCTGACTTCCACCAGCGTACCGAATACATAACCTTGTTCTTGGTAGAGCGGCTCTTTACCGCAGGCGGATAGCAAGATAGCGGATAGCATTGCCAACCAAAGACAGGTTTTATGCCTCAACTTTCCATGTCCTCCAGCTCCAGCGCCGCTGCCAGCATGGCCAGCCTAGCCACCACGCCATAAGCATAAAAACGGTTGGGGGTGTCATCCGGCGAACACTCTGGATTAGGCATGATGCAACTGCTCTCGAATGCCAGCGGCACAAAGTGCATGCCGGGCGCGTTGAGATTTTCATCGATGTGGCGCTCGGTATGCACACGATAGAAACCGCCGACCACGAAGTGATCCACCATATACACCACCGGCTCGGCCACCGCCTCATTGATGCGCTCGAAGGTATAAACGCCTTCCTGTACCAGCACGTCATGCACCAGCAAACCTTCTTTTCCCACCGACATTTTATTGCGCTGCTTGCGGTTAAGATCACGCACTTCGCTGGCATCTTTCACCGACATGATGCCCATGCCGTAAGTACCCGCATCGGCTTTGACGATGACAAAGGGCGGTTCTTTTACGCCATATTCAGCATATTTCACGCGCATCTTTTTTAGAATGCCATCTACCTTGGTGGCCAGACATTCTTCCCCGGCACGTTGCTGAAAATCAATTTCGCCTCAGGTGGCGAAATAAGGATTAATCAGCCAAGGATCAATGTCCAGCAATTTGGAAAATTCATCCGCCACACGATCATAGGCGGCAAAGTGTTTCGATTTGCGCCGCGTCGTCCAGCCCGCTGCCAGCGGCGGCAAAACCGCCTGTTCCAGATTTTTCAAAATGTCCGGCACTCCGGCAGATAAATCGTTGTTGAGCAACACCACACAGGGATCAAAATTATCCAGCGCCAAACGATTGCCTTTGCGCTGCAAAGGTTCCAGCGTGAGCGTGCCGCCATTGGGCAGCGGAATCTCTGTAGGCTGGATGATTTCCGGCAACAAGCTGCCGACGCGCACTTTCATGCCAGCGCGCTTGAGTATGGTGACTATCTGCGCCACGTTTTGCAGATAGAACAGATTGCGCGTGTGGTTCTCGGGTATCAACAACACGCCGCGCGCTTCCGGGCAGATTTTTTCGATGGCGCTTTGCGCAGCTTGCACACACAGAGGCAAAAACTCCGGGTTCAGATTATTAAAACCACCGGGGAAGAGGTTGGTATCCACTGGTGCCAGCTTGAAGCCCGCGTTGCGTAAATCCACCGAGGTATAAAACGGAATGGTGTGCTCCAGCCATTGCTGGCGAAACCAATGTTCGATGGTGGATTGCGCGTTGAGGATGCGCTGCTCCAGCTCCAGTAGGGGAATGGTAAGCGCGGTGGTCAGATGTGGAACCATGGTTTCTTGGGCTTTATAAAATGCCACATTGTAGCCCAGCCCGATATACGCCGCGCAGGTGGGTGTCTCTAAAAATTCAAAACCTTGAGCGAGGCAAGGCGCGAGTGAAGCTACACAATATACTGTTCCAAAAATTCCTTGACAGGCGAAACAGCCACCGTATAGAGTCGCCCCCATAATTTTACCTGATGGGTAAAGGGGCGCTGTGCAGCATGTGTCGGCACGGGTCAATGCAAGGGAAAGCCTGATCGGGCGGATAGCCGAAAAACGATTTTGATTGAGAATAGGGAAGTCACCATGTCCACACATTCAGCGCACAGCGCACAGCGCACAGCGCACAGCGCACAGCGCACAGCGCACAGCGCACAGCGCACAGCGCACAGCGCACAGCGCACAGCGCACAGTATTAGTTAACCGCCCCAACAAAGTTCCCGCACCCCTCGTTCTCTCCAAAGCCCGCTTCATTCTGCGGGCAATCTCTTTATTTGTTGATATGCCCCATCTCCCGCCAGCCAGCAGAAGAGCGGCATCGCATCGGCATTTTTTCAAACGCTGTTGCTCAAGGGTAATTTCATCTCCCATGATGGGCAACATTAATTGCAACTAATTGTAGGAGCAGCTTTAGCCGCGACACCAAAACATATCGCGGCTAAAGC
>JANONO010000197.1:0-6154 GCA_031420875.1 Gallionellaceae bacterium
CTGCGGTGGCGATACCCGCGTATCAAGACTATGTGACAAAAGCTAAGTGGGCAACTGCTCTGGCTGAAATCGCTCCGGGCAAGGTTGGGTTCGAGCTTGCGCTGAATGATGGCAAAACGCCAGTGACCGCTGATGCTGTAGGAAGCGACGCTGCAACTAAGGCCTCTATTGGCGTACAAGCAACGAATGCCAACACGGGTATTGTAGTTACCACTAACACGGCTGCTGGGGTCCTTACTGCAACCATAAAAGGTGGCTCTATCAATGGCAACACTATTACCTTGACTCGCACTGAAAGTTCAGGCGCATGGGTATGTACAACAACAACGTTGCAAAAATATGTTGGCAAGACAGATATTTGTACGTATGCAGCTGCAGCAATATAGTCGGGCTGTTGCTGCTCGGCTAAGCTGGAAGCTTTAAAAACAACAACGCCACCTTCGGGTGGCGTTGTTGTTTCTACTATTTGTTTTGCGTGACCCGAAAACTCTTTATTTTATTTTTTCTGTACCGGCGATACCCATTCCTTGAACTGCTTCAATTCACTTTCTATGATGGACAGCTGGTAATAATCCTTGCCCGCCAGCTTGGCTAATTCCAGTTGTTCTATGGCGGCTAACAGATTGCCGTGCAGGGCGTAAACATAGGCCAAGGCATGGTGCTCTTCTTGTGGCTTGCCTAGCGCCGCATAAGCGCGCGCCTGCAACTCGTATAGCCGTGGGTCGTTGGGGTGATCGGCAACCTGATCATTAAGCAGTTTTAGCGTGTCCTCAAAACGTTTATCCTCCAGCAAAAGTTCAGCATAATCGTAGGATAAGGCACGGTGTTGCGGAAAGTTTTGCGTTGCGTTGCGATAGAAGGTGAAAAGGGTTTTGTCCTGCTTGCTTGTTTGATTGATTGATCCACGCTGCTTAATTGACCCAGCCCGGATTATTTGCGCTCGCTTGATTTGTCCGGCCAGCGTGGCAATCATCGGGTTTTGTAAAACTTGTTCATTTAGCGGTAAGAATTCCTTCGCAGCACGATCTGTTTGTCCACTTTTCAGCAGCGTCAACGCCAATCCATAACGCTGAGCCGTTTGGTTACCATGTTTTTGTGTACCCAAGGCCGCAGTAAAGTAGGCAGCGGCTTCTTGCGAGTCGCTTAGGGTGGCGCGTAGTTTGGCGCGCACCAGTTGAAAATTTAGGTTGTCGGCTACAAGGCGGTAGGGGGTTTGCTGGACACGGCTGGCAATATCGGCGATGCGTTCGCTGGTGATGGGGTGGGTGCGTAAATAAGACGGCAGGGAGTTATCTAGCAAGCGTGTAGATTTTTGCAAGCGCTCAAAAAAAAGCGGCATGGCGCGTGTGTCAAAATCAGCCTTTTGTAGTGTAGTTAAGCCGATACGATCTGCTTCCAGCTCATGCGTGCGGGTGAAGTTTAATTGTCGTTGTATAGAGCCAGCTTGCGCGCCGATAAGGGCAATTTGCGCGGCATCCGGGTTGCTGCGTGCCGCCAGTATCGCCACCGCAATGGCGGCCATGGCGCCCACAGAGTCAAATTTCTGTCCGGCCACCATGCGCGCCAAGTGATGTTGCGTAACGTGGGCAATTTCGTGGCTGAGTACCGAGGCCAATTCGGATTCACTCTCTGCGGAGAGTATCAGGCCGGTGTTAACACCGATGAAGCCGCCGGGCAGCGCGAAGGCGTTGATGGTGTTGTCATTGAGAGCAAAAAATTCAAATTCCTGCGCCGGATCATTGCTGTTGGCAACCAGTTGATAGCCGAGTTGGTTGAGATAAGCATAGACCTCGGTATCGTCCAAATAACTATTATCGGCGCGTATTTGAAGCATGCTCTGCTCGCCGATTTGACGCTCTTGTTGCGGCGACAAAGCGCCTTGCGACGCATCCCCCATGTCGGGAAGTTCGTCAGCAAGAACCAATAACGGCCATATTGTAAGCGTAATGAGCAGGCAATTTTTCATGCCGATATGATACTCGCTTTGCCGGGTGTCATTCTCGATAGGTGGTTTACGGGCAGGGTAAATTTGTTCTTAAAGAATGCCGTAGGGTGGGCAGAAAAGCGTGCCCACCCTACATTGCTATTTGACAGAAACGTCCATTGCCTTAGCAACCACCTCATGGGTCAGGTGGTGGGCGAATAGCTCGATAAAGTCGTAAGTGTAGCCGCGCAAGTATTTGTTTTTGAGCAGGGCGATGCGCGTGGTGCTGGGCTTGAATAAATGCCCTGCATCCATCATGCGTAAATGCTTGTCACGTTCGGGGATAAAAGCAATTTTCGCCAGTATGCCTATGCCTAAACCCAATTCTACATAAGTTTTGATAACGTCCGCGTCTATGGCGGTGAGCGCAATATTAGGTTGTATATTGGCCGCTTCAAATGCCGCGTTAATCTTCCCTCGTCCACTGAAGGCAAAGTCGTAAGTGATGATGGGATATTGAGCAATTTTCGCCAGCGTCAGCTTTTTTTCTTGCAGCAAAGGGTGACGCAGAGGAGTAATGACACAATGATTCCATTCATAGCAAGGCAAGGTGATGAGGTTGTCATACAGTGTCAGGCTTTCAGTAGCGATGGCGATGTCGGCTTCACCGCTTAGCACCTGTTGTGCGATCTGTGTTGGGTTACCCTGATGCAGATTAAGTTTAACTTTGGGATAGCGCTTAATGAATTGTTTGACTACTTGGGGCAGGGCGTATCGTGCTTGAGTGTGGGTGGTGGCAACGGTAAACAAGCCGCTGTCTTGTGAGTGAAACTCTGCGCTGACTTGTTTGAGATTTTCTGCGTCGAGTAACATACGTTGAGCCAGTGCTAGAGCGGCTTTCCCGGGTTCGGTGATGGCCGTGATGCGTTTTCCGTTGCGTACAAAAATCTCTATGCCGAGTTCTTTCTCTAACAGTTTTATTTGCTTGCTGATGCCCGGTTGGGAGGTGTAGAGCGCTTGTGCCGCGTCCGACATATTTAATCCGTGCTTGGCTATTTCATTCAGATAGCGCAGTTGTTGCAGGTTCATGAGTATGATCCTTATATATCCAATAGTTATATGATTGTAACATAATAGTATTTTGAAATATAACGGCACAGCACTAAAATGCGCTTCTGAAATTTTACATGCGGGTGCAAAGCGTGAAATTCCGTGACCCTGATTTAAGCGACAACCCGATCAATGCCGAGCATACCGAGCTTGGCATTCCGCCTATTGAGGAGGCGATTTTACACCCAGGGGATCATCCCATTCTGAAAATGGCGATGTGGCTCGCCATATTTATGTTGATTGCGGCGATGGGCTACCTTGTGGCGCGATTATTCTCTCAAAATGGTGTGAGCGGCGGCGAGCAGCTTATTGTCGAGACGCTTCAGAGCAAAATCTTCTGGACAGCGGTGGCTGTGGGTTTGCTGGCTCAAGTCATTGATGGTGCTTTGGGTATGGCATATGGTGTTACGTCAACTTCATTTTTATTGGCCACCGGAGTAAGCCCTGCCGTTGCCAGTGCCAGTGTGCATATCGCTGAGGTATTTACCACAGGGGTGTCGGGTATTGCACATGTAAAACTAGGCAATGTGAATAAGAATTTATTTTTAAGGCTGCTCATTCCCGGCATTACCGGTGCGGTGGTAGGGGCTGTTGTGCTATCGAGCATTGACGGCAAGATACTTAAACCATACATTTCGGTTTACCTGTTGATTATGGGCGTTTATATTATTAGCAAAGTGTTTCGCAAAATTCAGTCAGCTAGGCATGAGCCTAGGCACGTTGCCAAGCTGGCTTTGTTTGGAGGTTTTGTTGACTCTGTCGGTGGCGGCGGATGGGGGCCGGTGGTGACTACGACGCTGGTGGGTGCTGGCCACAACCCTAGGGCGACCATAGGGACAGTGAATTTCGCGGAATTCTTTTTGACTTTTGCCAGTGCAATCGCATTTTCATTGCTGGTTGGAGAAGGTCCCTGGCCTATTGTGGCAGGTTTGGTTTTCGGCGGATTATTTGCTGCGCCATTTGCCGCTTACTTATGCAAAAAATTACATGCACGCACTCTCTTGATGATGGTTGGAGTTCTAATATCAGTCGTCAGTATCTTTAATTTATACAAATCATTTTAAGTGTGAAATCAAGGTAAATTATGAGTACCAATAAATCCAACAAACCTAAACAAGTAACCTGGTTCAACACCTGCGGAGGGCGTGTCGGAATCGTGGTGGGAGCAACGGGTAAATATGCCTACATCGGCGCTGCACTGCGGCATGATGAAGATGCGGATGTCGCGCATATCTTGGAATATGGCGCGAAATTTCCGCTGGAGGCAGCGCTGTTGTTGCCGGTGTCCAAACATTTTTCTGTGACAGAAGATTGAACTGGAAAAGCCAGTTAACCACAGAGACACAGAGGCACAGAGTTGGAAAGAATAGGTAAGATTGAGCACTACTTGATTGCGTGAAAGCTGTAAGTTTTATAGGCATCAGTTGTTTTCTCTGTGTCTCTGTGTCTCTGTGGTAAAGAAGGTTTTAAATGGAGGTGAAAAATGTATATCTATGACAAATATGACCACACCATTGTGGGCGAGCGGGTTGCACAATATCGCGATCAAGTGCGCCGTCGCTTGTCGGATGAATTGACTGAGGCCGAATTTCGTCCGTTGCGTTTGCAAAATGGTTTATACATGCAAATCCATGCTTACATGCTGCGCGTGGCCGTGCCTTACGGTTTGTTGTCCTCGAAACAGTTACGCATGTTTGCCCATATTGCGCGCAAATATGATCGTGGTTATGGCCATTTTACGACGCGCCAGAATATCCAATATAACTGGCTCAAGCTGGAAGACACGCCCGCCATATTGGCCGATTTGGCTTCGGTCGAAATGCACGGCAACCAAACTTCGGGTAACTGCATACGCAATATTTCCTCCGATGAGTTTGCCGGTGTGGCGCGCGACGAGATTATTGATCCGCGTCCTTATGCCGAAATTCTGCGCCAATGGAGTACTTTCCATCCGGAGTTTGCTTACCTGCCGCGCAAATTCAAGATTGCGATTACCGGCGCAACAGAGGATCGTGCCGCGATTGCCGTGCATGACATTGGTTTGGCTGTCACTAAAAATGCGCTAGGCGAAATTGGTTTTCGCGTATTAGTAGGCGGCGGTTTGGGGCGCACGCCGATGATAGGTGTTGAGATTTGTGATTTTTTGCCGTGGCAGCATGTGATGACCTATTGCGAATCCATCTTGCGCGTGTATAACCAATATGGTCGCCGCGATAATATTTACAAGGCGCGCATCAAAATTCTGGTGAAAGCGTTGGGGGTAGAAGAATTCAAACGCCAGGTGGAAGCAGATTGGGCTGACATCAAGGATGGGCCGGGCACACTGACTGCGGCTGAGATCAACCGGGTCGCGGCTTATTTCACTGCACCCGCATATGAAACGCTGCCCGTCAACGATGCTGCTGTGGCATCGCTAAAAGCCGAAAATAAAACCTTCGCTAATTGGTTGCAGCGCAATGTCAAGCCGCACAAAGTACCCGGTTACGCCAGCGTGGTGTTGTCGCTTAAGAAAACTGCCATCGCACCGGGAGATGCCAGCGCCGAACAAATGGATGCCGCAGCCGACCTGGCAGACAGCTTTAGTTTTGGTGAGCTACGCATTACCCATATGCAGAACTTGGTGCTGGCCGATGTTAAACAATCTGACCTCATCACCTTGTGGAAGATCGCGGCAGCCAATGGCATGGCCACACCCAACATTGGATTGCTGACCGACATTATTTGCTGCCCTGGTGGTGATTTTTGCACCTTGGCCAATGCGCGCTCTATCCCGTTATCCAAAGTCATTGCCGAGCGTTTTGAAAATATTGATTTTCAGCACGACATAGGCGAGATTGAAATTAATATCTCCGGCTGCATGAATTCTTGCGGGCACAACCATGTAGGCCACATAGGCATCATGGGCGTGGACAAGCAGGACGGAGGCGACTGGTATCAGGTGCAGCTTGGCGGCGCGCAGGGTAATAATAGTTCAATCGGAAAAGTGATAGGGCCGTCATTCACCTTCGATCAGATTCCTGAAGTAATTGATCGTCTGTTGCAAGTTTATGTGCGGGAGCGTATCGAGCAGGAATTATTTATAGACACCGTGCGCCGCGTTGGTATCACACCCTTTAAAGA
>JANONO010000198.1:0-3681 GCA_031420875.1 Gallionellaceae bacterium
CCGGCATTGGAAAGAGTAGTTGCCGTGCTTGCGTCGCTTGCAGAATAGTTATTTAAAGCCAGTTGCAGCGCGGCCAGAGCCTCCAGTAAAGCGCTCACCCGTGGATCCACGCTGTTCGGCAGTCTGCCGAACAGCGTGCCGTCTGTGCTGGCGTAGTGGCTGGCTGTAACGGGAACCGCCCAAGGGTATTTATTGGACGATACCTGTGCATAGCCATCGAGGCAGGATTTCACTTCACGCGCAATGCGTTTTTCTATCAAGGGAAATAACTGGTCGTAAGTAATGGAAATCAATTGATCGTTAAAAGGACTCGCGGTATTTGCGTTTTGGTAAGACTGGTTTGGGTGGATTCCCGCGACTGGATCTTCTTTGCTTAGATTGGCATTGCTGCCTTCCAGGTAGTTAGAGGCGCATAAGCTTTCCTTTTTGGTATTGCCAGTTGTCGTGCAGAAAGCTGTCTGGATGTTGGAACGACTTTGGCTGCCAATATTTGCACCGGGCGCAAACACGATGGCCATCAAATTGTTGGCCGTATAAGTACCCGTGATATTGAGCGTGCCTGTTGCTTCACTATTGAGCGGGCGTACTGATTCATAACGACGGACATTGCGCGACAGGGTGTACCATAGCCGTTCGCCAGTGCTATCACGCAGGTCAGGCAAGCCCAAAGTCTTCCACGGCAATCGTCCGATGTAAGTGGAGCAGTCAATGCCATTTCCGCCGGAATCAGCAGCGCCGTCATTATCAGTATCTGGGCAGGGCAGGCTACCCGGATAATCAGAATAAGCGACAGCAATACCAATCAAGCCCTCTTTAGCTTGTGCCAAAACATTCGCAGTAATTTTGTCGCGTTCAATTCGCAGCCCAGTGCTGCTGAGCGAATTAACCAGTATTGCCGCTGCTCCTAACACCACGATCACCAGCATGACCATCAGCGCCGCGCCTTGTTGCTTGTGCGGGCGGTTAACAATTTTCAGATGGCGGAGCGGGGTCATGTTTTAGTCGGTGGGTGCGGTCGGATTTTGTGGGGCGGGTTGATCCAGCAGCAGTTTTTGCCCGACCTTTATTTTTACGGGGTATGATTTTCCGGGCACAGCAAGCGGTAATATTTCCGGGTTTCGCTCATCGCTTTTGCCAACATTCTGAAGCACGCCATTTATCCAGGCAGTACGCGCACCCCCATTTTTTTGCACGATGCCATTGACGGTTAGCACGGGGGAATCATTACCCTCCACCGCGGGGTTGCGTGTGTGGTCGTTATCGAGTTGTGCGCGTTGTTCGGCTGTGAAAAACAAACGACCCAAGGGGCTTGCTTGCGCGGCAGGGGCGATCAGGCAAGCAAACAGAATGTAGATAAATAAATTATTTTGGCTAGTAATTTTCATGATGCTGTCCGGTTTTTCAGTGTTAACCAGCCGCCGCTACAATCGGCTTTGAGTTGTGTGGACGAACTGAAGTCAGCGGGTTCAGTTGCCAGACTGCCGCGCTCAAGGTTGCAGTGGTCAATAATGAACCAGCCGTTGATGTTGGTATGCATGGCATCAAAGAAATTCATCAATTGACCTTCATGTAGCAGGTTAAATTGTAAAGTCATGGTGCTCAAATACAAATCGTAGTTACCCGTATCAAGCGCGGGAACAGGGGTGAAATTTTTTTGTGGGGCGATGGCGTATTTGAAATCCAGCACACGTTTTTGTCGGCGGATATCGTTTAAGCCTTCAATCCAGTCCAGTCGCTTATCGCTGCCAAAAATATGGCGATCGAGCAAGGTGCCATACTCTAGGGTGTAGGTTTTCATGTTGTCACGATCTTCTTCTGCGGTCGCGAGTTGTTTGCGCGCTTCGTTGAGTTGACGGTGCAGGTCTTGCTGTTTGGTTTGCGCCTGACTAAGAGAATTTTCACTAGCAATGATAGCGGCACTGCCTAATCCCAGTACCGCCAGAAAAATCAGCACGCTCCACATGATGTGTGGGAAATCAGACTTGGAGAAAATCATTCCTTTGGCCTCCAAATAATTTTCAGCGAGAACTGTGCAGGCTGTTTTTTACTGTCGCTGTCGCCATCGGCAGCAATGCTGCCTTGGGAGCTGACATCTAAGGGCAATGTTACGGGAGTAACGGTGTGCCCGCTCTGAGCCAGCGCTTGTTGGAAACGCTCTAGGTAATTGAGCGCGTCACGGTAATTTCCAGAAAATTCGTTCAACTCTCCGTTTAGCAGTATGACTTGCGTCGGCAGTGTTGCGGCTGAGCCATCCGTTGCTGGACTCATTTGCCATGACAGTTTGCTCACATTGATCCGTTGAAATTCGTCCAGAGTGGCACTTAATTCTTTTAATATTTTTTGTGGTGGGGGAGAGTAACCACTTAATTTTCGAGATAGCAGAACCGCTGTTTTCATATCCGTGGCAGTGGCCAGCGTATTGGGAAACCCTTTGGTAATTTGTTGAGCTTGGCGCGTTAGCTGAGCTGCTTGGGTGGTAAATGTTTCGTTGTCAGCGCTGAGCATACTGCCTTGCCAAATATTGGCAGCACCCCACAACAAACTGGCCAAGCCCAGTGCGGCACTCAAGCCCAGCAAGCCGCGACGAAATTGGTATAGCTGGAAAAAATGGGTGTGTTCACTGGCTGCATAGTGGCTGCGGGGTGGCTTAGCTGCAAGAAGATGCAGGAAAATCGGGGTGGCATCCGAATCAGAAAAATCCAGTTTCGATTTGAGATGAACCCCAAGATGCTGAATGTCGAGATAGCTAAAGCGCATGTCTTCATCATTTTGCAGATGCGCTGCCAGATCGGGCTGATCGTGTGCGTGACAAATGATGTGGACATCCAGTGTCTGGCCAGGCTGTAGCAAACTCAAGCTTTTTAAGTATTGATGGGTACGTGTCGTTTCTTCTGCAACTGTTTCGCTGAATGTTCTGTTGGCATTGATGGGGGTCAAACGTGAAAAATGTAAACGGCTGGCATCAAAATAAGTTTGACGTAATCCCGCGTGTTTTTCCCATGACAACAGCAGCAAGTGATCTGAGTTGACTCCCTTGATAATGGGTGCGCTGATATTGGGCACGGAGTAGATGCCAACGATGGGTACGCTGTGTGCCAGCATGGTGTTTACCCAGGGCAGAATGAGCGCCGGGTTGGTGAGTGCTGTGAACAAAATTTCGTCGTCGCGCCTCCCATCTTCTTGACGATGTAATACTAAGGCCTGCCGAAATGGGGTGTTGCGGTAGTATTGTTCAAACTTGCGTTGCAACAGCGCGCTACGCTCCCCACCACGTAGATGCGGCACAATTTCATAGCGAAAATCTTCTTCAATAAAGTCGGTGAGCAAATAGCTTGGATTTTTCTGGCTGTGCAGGAATGCGGCAAATTGTTCACGGCCACTTGGGTTGTCATTAAAGCGCAATGACTCTGACAACATCCCTTTTTTCCATGTGTAGGCATGGAAGTAATTGGCGCTGATGAATAATAGAGTTTTGCCGGACATTGAGAACCTTTAAAAATTCAGAGTTCGCCCAAATGCAAGGCGCGGAAAAAATTTCGCCGCGCCGCATATGGGGTATATGTTAGCAAGAAATTTTTTCCGCAACGCAGCAGTTGGGATGAAATATCACTGCTGTCCGGTTAAACGAGAGGGCGAATCGCTGTAAGCCATGAATAGCGCATGTCTCCAAGCATTGAAGGG
>JANONO010000199.1:0-9043 GCA_031420875.1 Gallionellaceae bacterium
GCGGCGGCGCGGCATCCAGCATGGACACGGGTAGCAACACAGAAAATCTGGACTTCGCCTCAGTGCAGCGCGGCAATCCTGAAATGCAGCGCCGCGCACAGGAGGTGATAGACCGTTGCTGGCAGATGGGCGAGCGCAATCCCATTCTCTCCATTCACGATGTCGGCGCGGGCGGCATTTCCAATGCACTACCGGAGCTGGTGTATGGCGGCGGTCGCGGCGCGCGCTTTGAGCTGCGCGCAGTGCCGAGTGAAGAGCGCGGCATGTCGCCGATGCAGATCTGGAGCAACGAGGCGCAGGAGCGCTATGTGCTGGCGATTAGCCCCGACAGTCTGGAAGCGTTTAGTGCGTTATGTGAGCGCGAGCGTTGTCCGTTTGCGGTGCTGGGACATGCCACTGCGGGCGACCAATTGACGGTACATGATGCAGCATTTAATAATCATCCGGTGAACATGCCGCTATCGGTTCTGCTCGGTAAGCCGCCCAAAATGACACGTAAGGTTAAGCGCGAAGTGGTCAGCCTTCCCGCATTCGATGCTACAAAAATAAAACTTAAAGATGCTATCGCGCGTGTGCTGAGCTTGCCCGCCGTGGCCGACAAAACTTTTTTAATCAGCATCGGTGATCGCACCGTCGGCGGCCTAACTGCGCGCGACCAGATGGTCGGCCCGTGGCAAGTGCCGGTGGCGGACGTGGCGGTGACGCTAATGGGTTACAACACCCTGCTGGGCGAGGCATTTGCTCTGGGCGAACGTACGCCGCTGGCCTTGATTAACGCGCCCGCCTCCGGGCGCATGGCGGTGGGCGAGGCCATTACCAACATCGCTGCCGCGCGCATCGCAAAAATCGGCGACATCAAATTATCCGCCAACTGGATGGCTGCCGCCGGACATCATGGCGAAGACGCGGCCTTATTCGACACCGTGCATGCGGTCGGCATGGAGCTGTGCCCGCAACTGGGCATCAGCATCCCGGTGGGCAAGGATTCCATGTCCATGAAAACGACTTGGACCGAAACTCCCTCCCCCCTCGCGGGGGAGGGTGGGGGAGAGGGGGAAGTCCGTAAAGAAGTCACCGCCCCGTTATCCCTCATCGTCACCGCCTTCGCACCCTGCACCGATGCCCGCCACACACTGACTCCGCAACTGACTGCCGACCTCGATACCGTATTGCTGTTGATTGATCTGGGCGCAGGAAAAAACCGTATGGGCGGTTCGGCGCTGGCGCAAGTGTATAAACAAACCGGCAATGTCGCGCCCGATGTAGATAATCCGAGCAAGCTAAAATCTTTCTTTGAAATTATTCAGCGCCTGAACCTGGAGGGCACGTTGCTGGCCTATCATGACCGTTCCGATGGCGGGTTGTTGGTCACGCTGTGTGAAATGGCGTTTGCGGCGCATGTTGGATTAAGCATCAATCTGGATGAAGTGCCGGGCGATGTGTTGGGCGCGCTGTTTAATGAAGAGCTGGGCGCGGTGATACAAGTGCGTCGCCGCGATGTACAGCATGTGCTGAATGTGTGCGAGAGTGCGGCACTGAAATCAGTGCAAGAAATCGCTACGTTGAATGAGCGCGGCATGATCGAGATCGCTCGCAATGGAAAAAATTTGTTCAGCGACAGCGGCATCGTGTTGAAACGACTGTGGTCGGAAACAAGCTATCGTATGCAGCAACTGCGCGACAACCCGCTGTGCGCGCAGCAGGAATATGACCGCATACTGGATGCGGGTGATCCGGGGCTGCATGTGAAGCTGACTTATGATCTGAATGACGACCCTCTCCCTATCCTCTCCCATCCCAAAATCGCCATCCTGCGCGAACAAGGCGTAAACGGCCACGTCGAAATGGCCGCTGCATTTGACCGTGCAGGTTTCGCCACCGTAGATGTACACATGAGCGACATCATCAGCGGCCGCGTGTCATTGCGTGACTTCAAGGGTTTCGCCGCATGCGGCGGATTTTCTTATGGCGACGTATTGGGCGCAGGCGAGGGCTGGGCAAAATCCATACTATTCAACTCGCGCGCACGCGATGAGTTCAGCGCATTCTTTCAGCGCAACGATACCTTTGCCTTGGGCGTATGTAACGGCTGCCAGATGATGAGCAATTTACACGAGATCATCCCCGGCGCAGAAAATTGGGCACATTTTTCACGCAACCAGTCCGAGCAATTCGAGGCGCGCTTCGTGATGGTGGAAGTGCAACCTTCGCCATCTATCTTCTTCAACGGCATGGCGGGCAGTCGTATGCCCATCGTGGTGTCACACGGCGAAGGGTATGCCGATTTCAGCGATAGCAAACGCCTCAAGGCGGCGCATAAATTGGTCACGCTGCGCTATGTGGATCATCGCGGCAATGCAACTGAAACCTACCCACTCAACCCTAACGGTTCACCACAAGGTATCACCGGGTTAACTACAACAGATGGCCGTTTCAGTATTATGATGCCGCATCCCGAGCGCGTATTTCGCGCTGTGCAAAATTCCTGGTATCCCACTGATTGGCAAGAGAGCGGAGCGTGGCTACGTATGTTCCAGAATGCGCGCAAGTGGGTAGGGTGAGCTGAAATGGTTTGACAGGAAGCCGTCATCTGGCATAGAATTCGCGCCCTTCGAGATTTACTCGCTATTTAGTATTTAGGAAGTGCCATGAAAACATTTTCCGCCAAGCCGCACGAAGTCCAGCACGACTGGTTTCTAGTGGACGCTGCTGACAAAATTCTGGGGCGTTTGGCTAGCCAAATCGCTGCTCGCTTGCGCGGCAAGCATAAAGCCATCTACACGCCACATGTGGATACCGGTGATTTTATTGTTGTAGTCAATGCCAAAAAATTGGTAGTGACCGGCAATAAGACCGAAGCCAAGCTGTATCACCGTCACACGACTTACCCCGGCGGTTTATACACGACCAACTTTGCCAAGCTGCAAGAGCGTCACCCGGATCGGGTACTGCAAAAAGCGGTTAAAGGCATGTTGCCAAAAGGCCCGCTGGGCTATGCCATGTTGCGTAAGCTCAAGGTGTATGGCGGCGCAGAACACCCCCATGCGGCACAGCAACCTACCCCCATTGATTTATTGAAAGCGTAACCATGAGCGTAACTTATAACTATGGCACTGGTCGCCGCAAGAGCGCGGTAGCGCGTGTCTTCATCAAGCTGGGCAAGGGTGACATCGTGGTAAACGACAAGCCGCTGGATGCATTTTTTTCGCGTGAGACAGGTCGCATGGTCGTGCGTCAGCCATTGCAACTAACCGAGACGCTGAACAAGTTCGATATCATGGTGAACGTGTTTGGTGGCGGTGAATCTGGCCAGGCGGGCGCAGTGCGTCACGGCATTACACGCGCATTGATTGATTTTGATGCAACACTGAAGCCCGTGCTGAGCAAAGCAGGATTAGTGACACGCGATGCGCGTGAAGTGGAACGTAAAAAAGTCGGCCTACGCAAGGCGCGTCGCCGCAAGCAGTTCTCCAAGCGTTAAGCCTGGAAGCCGCACTGGAAACAACCGCCTTCGGGCGGTTTTTTCATTTTGATGTATCATTCGATAGCGATACAAAATAGGGGCAAGCAGTGATCAAGGTAGGCATCGTCGGTGGCACAGGTTATACCGGAGTGGAGTTGCTGCGTTTGTTGGCTCAACATCCACAAGTGGAATTACACGCCATTACCTCACGCGCCGATGCGGGCACGCCGGTCAGCCAGATGTTTGCCAATTTACGCGGCCATGTAGATTTACATTTTTCTCACCCGGATCAAGCGCAACTGCATCAGTGCGATCTGGTGTTTTTTGCTACGCCCAATGGCATTGCCATGCAGCAAGCGCGGGCATTGCTAGATGCAGGGGTCAAGGTTATTGATTTGGCTGCAGACTTTCGTATCCAGGATGTCGCGGAGTGGGAGAAATGGTATGGCATGAGCCATGCCTGCCCCGATCTGATTGCTGAGGCGGTGTATGGGCTGCCTGAGGTTAATCGGGAGCAGATCAAGCAAGCAAGACTGGTCGCTAATCCGGGCTGCTACCCAACGGCAGTGCAGCTCGGCTTTCTTCCGTTGTTGGAAGCGGGGCTGGTGGACTGTAGTAGTTTGATTGCTGATGCCAAGTCTGGTGTATCCGGTGCCGGGCGCAAGGCAGAGATTGGCATTCTATTTGCCGAAGCAGCGGATAATTTCAAGGCATATGGCGTATCGGGACACCGTCACTTGCCGGAAATCAGTCAAGGGCTGGCACGGGCGGCGAAGGGCGCTATTGGCTTGACCTTCGTACCCCATCTTACTCCTATGATACGGGGCATTCATGCCACCTTGTACGCGCGCATTACAGGCGAGGCGGATCTACAAGCACTGTATGAACAGCGTTACCGCAATGAACCATTCGTAGATGTCATGCCTGCCGGCAGCCATCCCGAAACACGCTCGGTGCGCGGCGCAAACAGTTGCCGTATCGCGATACACCGCCCGCAACAGGGCAACACGGTGGTGGTGCTGGCGGTAATAGATAATCTGGTTAAAGGCGCAGCCGGACAGGCCGTGCAAAATATGAACATCATGTTTGGCCTACCTGAAACCACAGCACTGACCAGTTTGCCCTTGCTCCCTTAGCTATGCGCCATCAATTGTTGCGCC
Source organism: Gallionellaceae bacterium (assembly GCA_031420875.1). Taxonomy (GTDB): domain Bacteria; phylum Pseudomonadota; class Gammaproteobacteria; order Burkholderiales; family Gallionellaceae; genus Nitrotoga. The sequence continues at coordinate 4,624 of JANONO010000199.1, forward strand.
ATTTAAAACGGAAATTCAGCAATTCTGCGGCTATTTTGGCCGTTCGACCCCATGTGCCTTGGTATGTGCGCTGGGCAATTGCCCTGCCTTTTGTTTTTGCCATCAGCGGATTGGTTTGGTGGGCATATGATTCCGGCCTACAGTTTGCTGGTTTTCATCGCACTCTGGCAGAGCAAGAACTCACTGAGCTGCGTGTGCAAGTTGCAACGCTGAGCAGCGAAAATGCACGGCTATCCAGCCAGGTAGCATCTTATGAACGACAAGCTCAAATTGAGCGCGCCGCCAATCTAGAGACCGTCAAGCAGTTGCAAGCGGTGAACGAGGACAATCTTAGACTTAAAGATGATCTGACACTATTCCAGAATTTGACCGTATCGGGTACGAGCGAAGGAGATGTGTCCATTCAGCACTTAAAGTTTGAACGCGACAGCCTGCCTAATGAATATCGCTATCGCATACTGCTGGTGCAAGGGGGGCAACAACGTGCCAAACCTTTTGTGGGTCATCTGCAATTGCTGGTCAATGTCGTGCGCGATGGTCAGCGGTCGGTAGTGGTTTTTCCAGCAAAATCCCCCACACCAGGCAGTGCGATTATGGATGAGACATATCAGGTCAATTTCAAGTATTATCTGCGTATTCAGCGTAGCTTTCAGCTACCTGAGGGAGTGTCAGTTGAGGGTATTGAAGTGAGGGTTTTTGAGCGTGGAGCAAGCGAGCCAAAAATTAAGCAGAGCGCTTATCTTTCTTGAGTGCCAATCTTTCTTGAACGCCAATCGTTTCTTGAACAAAAGGAAAATTATGTTTAGTAAACGCCACACCAAGCCGCAAGAACGTATTGATTCGCTAATCGGGGCAGCGGCTAAAATTGAAGGAAACCTGACCTTTAGCGGCGGATTGCGCGTGGATGGAGAAATCACCGGCAACGTCACTGCAGTGCCGGGTGGACCCAGCACACTCGTACTCAGCGAACATGGGCGCATAAAGGGTGAAATCAGCGTAACGCATTTGGTGGTTAACGGCGTGGTGACGGGTTCAGTGAGCGCGACCGAATATATGGAACTGCAAATCAAATCCAAAATCATAGGTGATGTTCACTACAAGACACTGGAAATTCAGATAGGCGCAATCGTTGAAGGTACACTCCTCCATTTAGCAGACGCGGCGATGGCAGACAAGGTTGTGGCATTTAAATTGAGCGGCGCAGAATAAAGGCAGCTATTTTTTTGGAGATGATGATGAATACAGTAACCGACCTAGCAGCAGTAGAAATGCAAGACCCCATCCTGTTTACCGACAGCGCAGCCAACAAGGTAAGGTTGCTGATTGATGAGGAAGGTAACACCGATTTGAAATTGCGGGTGTTTGTGAGCGGTGGAGGTTGCTCGGGTTTTCAATACGGCTTTACCTTTGACGAAATCATCAATGAAGACGACACCGTGCTGAACAAAAATGGTGTGCAATTATTGATTGATCCAATGAGCTTTCAATATCTGGTAGGCGCAGAAATTGATTACCAGGAAAGCGCCGAAGGATCGCAATTTGTAATCAAAAATCCGACCGCAACTTCCACCTGCGGATGCGGATCATCTTTTTCGGTGTAACGCAATTCTGCCTTCAAGTTGACACTGTTTTAACCCGCGTCATACGGATCACTTCGGGTATGCCGCGCAGGCCGCGCATCACGCGCGCTAAATGCTGGCGGTTTCCTACTTGCAGCGTGAAATGCAGGGTAGTGTATTCACCCTCATTGGTGAAATGAACATTTTCGATATTGGATTCGGCTTCGGCAATCGCTGCGGCCACTTTGGCTAACATGCCGCGTTGGTTAGCTACAATTAATTTGATGCTGACATCGAACGGCTTGCTGATGTGTTTATCCCACGTCACATCTAGCCACTCGTCTATGCCGCTCCGCCCTTTACGCAGCGTTGGGCAATCGTGAGTATGCACTACCAAGCCCTGCCCTTTTTTAATAATGCCGATGATGGGATCGCCCGGTATGGGGCGACAGCATTTGGCAAAGTGCACAGCCAGCCCTTCCGTACCCTGTATGGTAATGACACTTCCGCTAGCAAGCTCGTGTGAATTTCCCTCCCCCGCGCGCATAAGCTGGCGCGCAACAACCATGTTAAGGCGACGTCCTAGACCAATGTCAGCCAGAATTTCAGTTCGCGATTTTGCCGTCGTATCTTTGATCAATCTGTCCCAATGTGTTTCATCAACATCATGTGCATTCATGCCCAATGAAGACAGCGCTTGACCCAGCAGGCGTTCGCCCAGTTGCGCCGATTCATCAAAGTGCATGGTCTTTAAGAAGTGGCGGATCTGGCTACGTGCTTTGCTGGTGATCACATAACTCAGCCATGCCGGATTGGGTTTGGCATGTGACGCGGTGATAATTTCCACGCGGTCGCCATTTCTTAGTTCGGTGCGGAGTGGCACCAGTTCAAAATTGACTTTGGTGGCCACGCAGCGATTGCCGATGTCGGTATGCACGGTGTAAGCAAAATCCACCGCAGTTGAACCACGCGGCAGTGCGAGTATCTTGCCCTTAGGGGTAAACACATATACCTCATCGGGAAATAAATCTATTTTTAGATGCTCCAGAAACTCGACTGAGTCACTGCTCTGACTCAAGCTTTCTAACAGGCTTTGCAGCCATTGATGGGTTTTTTTGTGTAAATCGTTGAGCGGCGTGAGCGCGGTTTTGTATAGCCAGTGTGAAGCGACACCTGCCTCTGCAATTTTGTGCATTTCGTGAGTGCGTACCTGCACCTCAATCGGCGCGCCATACGGACCGAATAACGCCGTGTGCAAAGCCTGATAACCATTGGCCTTGGGAATGGCGATGTAATCCTTAAATTTTCCGGGGATGGGTTTATACAAGCCATGCAGCGCACCCAGTGCGAGATAGCAAGCAGAGACATCCTCGACCAGCACTCGAAAGCCGAAAATATCCTGCACTTCTGAAAAAGTCAGCGATTTGGCCTGCATCTTTTTGTACAGACTGAACAGATGTTTTTCGCGACCATAAACTTCGGCGATAACATGATGTTCCTCCAGCCGTTGCCGTATGGCTTCCTGGATTTTACCGACCACCTCGCGACGGTTGCCGCGCGCCACATTGATCGCCTTGGATAGCACGGAATAGCGTTTGGGATAGAGGTGCATGAAGCCAAGATCCTGCAACTCTTGGTATATTTCATGCAGCCCCAAGCGGTTGGCGATAGGCGCGTAAATTTCCATGGTCTCGCGTGCGATGCGTTCAATTTTTTCGCGCGGCATGGATTCCAAAGTACGCATGTTATGTAATCGGTCAGCCAATTTAATCAGGATAACGCGCACATCACGCGCCATAGCCAACAACATTTTGCGGAAATTCTCTGCCTGTGCATCCTCTGTAGTTTCAAATTCGAGCTTGTCGAGCTTGCTCAATCCCTCAACCAACACCGCCACCGGATTGCCAAATTTCTTGGCCACTTCCTTGTTGCTGATATGCGTGTCTTCCACCACGTCGTGCAGCAGTGCCGCCATGATGGCGGGTGCATCGAGGTGTAACGGGGTGAGAATGCGGGCTACTGCGATGGGGTGCGAGATGTAAGGGTCGCCAGATTTGCGTAGCTGACCCGCGTGTGCGTGTTTGCTAAATTCGAGTGCTTGTTGAATGTGCTCGACATCCCTTGGGCTCAGGTAGGAAGAAACCTCTTGCAAGAGCGTTTCGGCATCGGACATTTGGCATATTGAGCTGGTAGCGGGTAGCTTGTAGCAGGCAGCAAAACCTAGTTGGCTAAGCTACCCGCTATGGGCTACAGGCTGGCGTTAAGCCTGCCCGCGATTAAGAATTTCCAACCCTACTTTGCCTTCGCTGATTTCGCGCAAGGCAATAACTGTAGGCTTGTCCTTGCTTTCATCAACCAAGTGGCTAGCGCCGTTGGCCAATTGGCGCGCGCGATAAGCTGCGGCCAAAGTGAGTTCAAAACGGTTAGGTATGAGCACTAAACAGTCGTCTATGGTTATTCTAGCCATGATGTATTTTTCACCTAGTTTTGCAGTTGAGAGATTAAATTTTTCTGACGAGCCATTTGACGATCACGGCGCAAACCAGCGGCAACAACAATGGCATTTAATTGTTGCAGCGCCTCGTCCAGCTTGTCGTTAATAATAACATAGTCAAACTCGATTACATGCGCTATATCCTCTTGTGCGGCATGCAGCCGCAGCGCGATGACTTCTGCGCTGTCCTGTCCGCGTGCTTTCAAGCGAGTTTCCAGGGCTTGCAAGGATGGCGGCAAAATAAAAATGCCGAGGCTGTCGGGAAATTTTTGCCGTACTTGAGCTGCACCCTGCCAATCAATTTCCAGCAAAATGTCGCGCCCATTGGCTGTTTCTGTCTCAATCCAGGATTGCGAGGTGCCATATA
>JANONO010000200.1:0-2989 GCA_031420875.1 Gallionellaceae bacterium
TATGTGGCCGTGAAGCGTTTACGAAAATTGCGCAAGGAGATCCAGATGGGAGTGCTGACCCCGCATGAAGGTGTGCTGATGCTGGCGCTGGAATTGCGCCACGGGCTGGCGGTCAAGCGCCTGCTTGCCGGAAAAATGCCGATGCAATTCAAGCCGCATGAGCACACCCGCTGGGCGGAATTCATGGATGGCCTGGACGCGATGCGGTATCAGCATAAAGCCGAGCTTAGTGCAGACAAACTGGCCGCATTATTTACCCAGACTGAATACTGGTTGCGGCGCTATGGCCGCAGATCGAGCTTGGGGAAAATCGGGCTTTAGCATGCTGGCGGAATTCAGTCTTTATCAAAATATCGCCATAGCCCTGCTGTTCGTCTGGGCGGGCTTTGTACGCACTGGCCTGGGTTTTGGCGGAGCCGCACTGGGCTTGCCTTTGATGCTTTTTATTTATAACCAGCCGCTATTCTGGTTGCCTATCATCAGCGTGCATTTGTTATTTTTTTCCAGCCTCACCGTATTCACCCGCTTGAGCAATGTGGACTGGGCTTATTTGCGCCATACCTTCATTTACATTGTGCCACCGGCAATAGTCGGCGTATTGGGCCTGGTGACGCTGCCCACCTTGTGGCTGAATATTTTTATCTACTCAATCACCCTGTTTTACGGTGTGATCTGGTTTCTGAATTATGTGATCGAGAGCCACCACAACTGGGTGGATAAACTGCTGCTGATACTGGGTGGCTATGTGGCGGGAACTTCCTTGACTGGCGCACCACTGATGGTGGCGGTGTTTATACGCAAGGTGAAGAAGGAGCAACTGCGCGACACCCTGTTTGTGCTGTGGTTTGTACTGGTCAGTATTAAAATGTCCACCTTTATGATGCTCAAAGTAGAACTGCATTTTTTGACTGCGTTGTTGCTGTTGCCGATTGCCGCAATCGGCCATTATCTGGGGTTGAAAGCGCATGACAGCATTGTTAAAAACGATGTTTTATTCAAGCGCTGGATGGGTGGCGGGATCGTGATTATCAGCGCGCTGGGGCTGTGGGATCAGGTATCGTCTGTGGTTTAGAGGGTGTTTATGCTGTGCTAAATCCCCCCTGGCCCCCCTTTTGAAAAGTGGGGAACAGTGTAATTGTTCACTGTCTTGGTTCCCCACTTTACCTCGAAGAGGTTCTTGCACCCTCCGGGTGACAAAGGGGGGTAGGGGGAGAGCTTGCGAGGGGGCGTGCATTTGAAGTTTTATTTGAATTTTCACAAAATTATGTCTTACTACTTACCAAAATGATCATCCTCGCCCAACCATTATGGTTGCTTTTCATTCCGCTGCTGTTTTTCGCAGTGTGGCGTGCTGCGCGTAAAAGTACAGCTGAGGGTGATCTCGGCGGTGCGTCTATGGTTTTGGTGCACTCCGATCTCAGCCCTTTGCCAGAGGAAAATAATGCAACAGAGGTGTCATCGCGCTGGCCTCTGGCGCTGAATGGCAGCGCGCTTCTGTTGCTAGTGCTGGCCCTGGCGCAACCGCAACGCATCGGCGATTTGATTCCGGAAAAGCCTGAAGGCCGCGAAATTGTGATGCTGATCGATACCTCAAAAACCATGAGCATCGACGACTTTGAGCTGGACGGCCAGCGGGTGGAGCGCCTCGCCGTACTGAAGGGGGTGGTGAGCCGATTTGTGGAAGCGCGGCAGGGTGATCGATTCGGTGTGATCGTGTTTGGCACGACCGCAGCGACGATGGTGCCGCCCAGCTTTGACCGCGATCTGGTCACAGGTATGATCAAGCAGGTGCAGGTCGGCATCGCCGGGGACAACACCGCAATAGGCGATGCGCTGGGGCTGGCGCTCAAGCAATTGCGCGAACGCCAGGCATTGCGCCCTGCGTTGATATTGTTCAGTGATAACACTGATAACACGGCGGGAGATATGACGCCGACTGAAGCGGTAGAGCTAGCCAGACGCATGGGTGTGGCGGTCTATACCGTGCAAGTCGGCAGTGATCTGTTTGCCGAGGGACGTGCGCCTGCCAAAGCGGGTGCAGAGCCGGACATGCAACAGATTTCCGCACTCACTGGCGGCCGCTTTTACCGCGCCGATAGCAGTGGTGCGCTGCAAACGGTGGTGGCGGATATCGGCAAGCTGGAGCAAACCATTACCCGTCCCTCCACCCGCCGGGTGGTTGAAGAGTGGTATTGGGCTGCATTGTTGCTGGCAGCCAGTTTGTTTAGCGCCGCACGTGTGCTACAGATACGCAGGATGGCTTCATGATCAATTGGGCCGAGTTGACACAGCTGGAATGGGCGCAGCCGTGGTGGGCGCTGTTGGCGCTACAGCCTGTCATAATGGCGCTGTTGCTCAAGCTGCGGCGCAACCAGGTGCTGCACTATGCAGATGCACACTTGCTGGCGTGGGTGGTGCGCGGAAGCCAGGGCATGCAGCAGCATCTCTGGAGCAGAGTGTTTAATTTTTCCGCCTGGATATTGCTGGGCTGTGCCTTGGCGGGGCCACGTCTCCCGCTGGTAAGTGACAATGCCCAGCAAGCAGCGCAGCGTCATGACATGGAAATAATGGTGCTGCTGGATGTGTCACCGTCGATGCAGGCGCGCGATATTTCGCCACAGCGCTTGCAGCGTGCCAAGCTGGAATTGCTGGATCTATTGCCCAGACTGCACGGTGAGCGTCTGGGCCTGATCGCCTTTTCCGGCAGTGCAGGGATGATTATGCCGCTGAGCCGCGATTACGCCGCTTTGCGCTATTTCCTGCAGATTGCCGAACCTGCCCTGTTCGATGCGCCCGGCACCGCCATAGCCAGCGCACTCGATCTGGCTATGCGCAAAATGATTGAGGAAAAATCTTCCCACCGTGCCATTCTGCTGCTGACCGATGCCGAGAGCAGCGCCTTGTCCGGCCCAGCAGGGGCAGCAGTGTGGGATAGTGCGGAAAAGCTGAAGCAGGCCGGCATCCCGCTTTATATTCTCGGTGTGGGCAC
>JANONO010000201.1:0-3428 GCA_031420875.1 Gallionellaceae bacterium
GCGCCATTCAGTATTACGCCAACAAAGGAAGTTGTATCCTCATTTTTATCCAGTAAGGGAAACCAGGAGCGCGGCCTTAAGGTGCTTAGCGCGGAATAATCCTGCACCTCTTGATACGGGTAGGGTTGATAATCGCTGGCAGTAGCGACCGCTTGAATCTGCGGTGCTGAAGCTGAATGTGCCGGATAGACCGGGACCGCTTCATTGGCAGGCGCTAGCGCCGCGATTGCATTGCCATTGGCGGTGTATTCCACCAGGCGATAACTTTTGTCCGGCATTTCCACCGCTTCGGCAATGCCCGATACGGTGCTGCTCAAGGTTTCAATTTGTGTGCTGCCTAATTTGATGCGCCGTAAATTCCAGATTTTTTCATGGTCAGAAATAAAATAAATGGCGCTGCCATCTCTGGAAAAATGCGGCTGCACCTCAAGATCATTATTCAATGTCAGTTGTTGCCAGCGCTGCTTGCCGACATCAAACAACTCCAGATTCCAGCCCGTTTGCAGACGTTTGACCGAGGCTACCAGCGATTGATTGTCAGGTGACCAGGCAATGTTTCCGATGGCATCGCCCAGCGGTAATTCAGATAATAACTTGGAATTTTTTCCTTGCGCGTCCAGCAGCACCAGCCGACTTAAACCCTGCTCCAGTTGCACCGCCGCAATCGCCTGGCCATCGGAGCGCCATGCTGCACGGGGATAGCGACCACACTGTGTCAGACGCTCAGGCGAGGACATACCGGGTTGCCAGCGATAGAGATCCGCATATTGCTTGTTGTTATCACACACGGCGAATTGGCTCAGCAGCAAACCCGATTGCTCCTGCCAATCCAGATCCAATGCAGAAGTCACATCGAACAAGGATTCACTCACGCCATCGGCACGTAGTCGCCTGATTTCAGGATGCGACGAGGCGCTATCGTGGAAAAAATACAAATCTCCATTTTCTGCGGCAGTCAATGCGGCATTGATATAAGGCGCGTCATACACGGTGCGTGTGGTGGTCGCTTGTTGCTTGAGCGCCGCTAACTGCGGCTCAAAGCGCTGCTTCAGATAATCCTGAAACTCGGCCCACACCTGCGAGGCGGGTTTGCCAAAAATTTTCTGCGAGCGATTATCCATACGCCAAGGAATAATGTTGCCGCCATATACTTCGATATAGGCTTTTACATTGGCCTTGCCGTAACGCTCTTCGATAAATTCAAAAAAATACGCGCCATACAAATAAATTTGCCCGTCAGGCCAGCGGCCACCCGCATAACCTTCAAAGCTGATTTCAGTTAATGAACGTAACCCGCGCTGCACTTCCATACGCATCTGCGCCTCATACCAGGCGCTATTCAGTCGGCCATAGCCGCTTTCATTATCTGACTCTCCATACACCGCCAGCCCTTCCGCCACCCAACTGGGTGCGAATATCTGCGGAAAGAATGCCCAAGTAAATAAATTGATCGGGCGACCAAATATAGAACGCAACGCCTTAGGGCCATCCGATGCCATATCCAGTTGCAGGATATGCACATACTCATGCGTGAACACCATTTCCATCCACGGATTGTGATCCGCAATAGGCCCCGCTAGCGGTGTCGGCATGAAAATATAAAAACGGTTATAGGGTAAAGGGCTGGCACCGCCATTAGAAAAATCCACGCTATCCATAATCACCACCTCGGTCGGCTCTTGCGGCTGCCAAGCTAGCCAGCCCGATAGTCTGGTATGAACACGTTCGGCCAGCGTGGCCATTTGCCGGGCATAATCTTGATGAGCGGCCAAGTGGTGAATATTAAAGTGGGGTGTGCTCAGTGTTTTCCATTCCTGGAAAATTTCCGGCTGGGTAAAATTGGGGTCGCTGGGGGTATGCGCAAGTACGGCAGAGATTGTGCCTGCCCAGAAAAAACATACGGCAATAAAAAAGTTGGCTCTACGAGAAATACAGTGAGTAATCAATTTTTACTTTCCCTTAGCTTGTCATGTTCGGCCAATACTTTAGCCGAATTGCCATTCGGTTGGCGTGTTAATTTATCCTAAAAATCGCAATTCATCACAGAGAACACAGAATAGATGAACTTGGGCATGGGAACAATTTTTTGCATACAATGCGGCTGTTTCGTTCAGTGAAATAATATTTAATGAAGGGTGTCATACGAATCATTCTACGAAGTATTGCGCGGCTAATATTTCGTGTGCGCGTACAGGGCGAGTTCGCAGCCTTTGAGACCGAACGCTTGCTCATTATCGCCAATCACGAATCATTTCTGGATGGATTTCTACTGGGACTTTTTCTGCCATCCAACCCAGTATTTGTGGTGCATACCGGGATTGCCAAACTCTGGTATTTTCGGCTGATCCTGTCGTTGGCGAATTATCTAGTGGTTGACCCCAGCAGCCCGATGGCGATGAAAAAAGTTATCAAGCTGCTTGAGACTGGCCGACCCGTGATGATTTTTCCAGAGGGTCGCATCACGCTCACGGGTAATTTAATGAAGGTTTATGAGGGGCCCGCTTTCGTGGCCGCCAAAACCGGCGCGACCATCGTCCCGGTCAGGCTGGATGGCGGGGCACGTAGCCATTTCTCCAGAGTCTCCGGCAAGACGCCCAAAAAGCTGTTTCCAAAAATCACCATTTCAATTTTACCCGCGACACGCATTGTCATGCCGGATGCACCCTCGGCAAAGCTGCGTCGGCGCAAAGCAGGTGAAGCAATGCGCCGCATCATGCAGGACATGATCTTCGCTTCGCAACCCAAGCAAACGCTGTACGCCGCGTTTCTGGATGCGACAGAAACTTACGGACGAAGCCGCCGCCTGCTGGAAGACATGAAGCAGATCGAGTATAGCTACAACGATTTGCTCAAAATGGTGTTGATGCTGGGGCGCTTAGTGGCGCGTGAGACTGCCGTTGATGAGCGGGTCGGTATTTTACTGCCCAATGTGGCAGCGACACTGAGCTTGATTTTAGGGTTGAGCGCGCTGCGTCGTGTACCGGCCATGCTCAATTACACGGTGGGCACGGATGGCTTGCAAGCGGCCTGCGTGGCCGCGCAAATTCGCACTATCGTTGCCTCTCGTGCGTTCGTGGAACAAGCCAAGCTGGGTGACAAACTGGCCGCACTGAACGATGTGCGCATCGTGTATCTGGAAGATTTGCGCGAGCAGATCAGTTTGTTCGATAAGTTATGGTTGGTGCTCTATGCCTTACGCTTTCCCCGCGCAATTGAATTACCTGTTGCACCGGATGACCCCGCCGTGGTGCTGTTCACTTCCGGTTCGGAAGGTAAGCCAAAAGGCGTCGTGCTGTCACACCGCGCTCTGTTATCCAACATCGCGCAAATACGCGCAGTGATCGATTTTTCGGTGGAAGACAAAGTGCTCAATGCCTTACCTATCTTTCATTCCTTCGGATTGACAGCGGGTGCGTTGCTGCCAGTGT
>JANONO010000202.1:0-4647 GCA_031420875.1 Gallionellaceae bacterium
TTGACGCGCTATGACAGTGCTCAGGTGCGCTTGTCAGACTTGGAAAAAATGCCGGTTGATGTCATAGATTTGTTGGCTCTGAAGCAGGCTAGAGTTATTCCCGCTGCGGCCATCACTGTTAAAGTAATTGCGGCTGGCGAGCTGAAGCGTGCGGTCAAATTGCAAGGTCTGTTGCTCACCAAGGGTGCGCGCGCTGCTGTTGAAGCGGCCGGCGGCAGCATCTCAGAATAACTAAGGATCAGCCCAGTGAATGCAGCAGCCAAAAAAGATGTGAGCAAGGGTAAGTATGGCGACTTAGGTCGCCGCCTATGGTTTTTGCTGGGCGCATTAATTGTTTATCGCATCGGTGCACATATTCCTGTGCCAGGCATTGATCCAGTCGTGTTGGCAGATTTGTTTGACTCAAACAAAAACGGCATACTCGGCATGTTTAATATGTTCTCAGGTGGCGCGCTGTCTCGCTTCACGATTTTAGCACTAGGCATCATGCCCTACATTTCAGCATCAATTATTATGCAGTTGGCGACGATAGCTGTGCCGCATCTGGAGGCGTTGAAAAAAGAAGGCGATGCGGGACGCCGTAAAATTACCCAGTACACGCGCTACGGCACCTTGGTATTGGCGCTGTTCCAGTCGTATGGCATGGCGGTGGCGTTGCAGTCTCAAGCTGGGCTGGTGTTGCACCCCGGCGCGATGTTTCAGTTAACAACCGTGATTACTTTGGTGTCCGGCACAATGTTCTTGATGTGGCTGGGAGAGCAGATTACCGAGCGTGGCTTGGGTAACGGCATCTCACTCATTATTTTTGCAGGCATCGCAGCCGGTCTGCCTACCGCAATTGGGCAAACACTGGAAATGGCGCGTACCGGCGCGTTTTCCATCCCGCTCGTGCTGTTGCTGTTTTTCGGTGCGATTGGAATAACGGCGCTGGTGGTATTTGTCGAGCGCGGACAAAGAAAAATACTGGTGAATTATGCTAAGCGTCAGGTGGGCAACAAAGTCTATGGTGGCCAAAGTTCACATTTGCCGCTAAAGGTCAATATGGCTGGTGTGATTCCTCCGATCTTTGCCTCAAGCATTATTTTATTCCCGGCTACGTTGGCTGGCATGTCGGCCTCTGGTCAAGGCATGCTTTGGTTGAAAGACCTCAGCGACAAGCTGTCGCCTGGTCAGCCTATATATGTGGTGCTGTATGCCGCAGCTATCATTTTCTTTTGCTTTTTTTACACGGCCTTGGTCTTTAGTCCGAAAGAGACGGCAGACAACCTCAAGAAGAGCGGTGCTTTCCTGCCTGGAATACGCCCCGGTGAGCAGACCGCAAAGTATGTAGAAAAAATTATGATGCGCCTGACTTTGGTGGGTGCGGTATATGTGACCTTGGTTTGTTTGCTGCCTGAATTCTTGGTGGTTAAGTGGAACGTGCCTTTTTATTTTGGCGGCACTTCACTTTTGATTATGGTAGTGGTAACAATGGATTTTATGGCTCAGGTGCAGTCTTACCTGATGACCCATCAGTACGAAAATTTGTTGAAGAAAGCAAACTTTAAAGGCGGGTTAACTCGCTGATGAGTAAGGAAGATGCGATGCAAATGCAGGGGGAGGTAGTTGAATCCCTGCCTAATGCGACATTCCGAGTAAAGCTTGAAAATGGTCATGTTGTGTTGGGACACATCTCTGGCAAGATGCGCATGCATTATATTCGCATTCTACCGGGTGACAAAGTAACCGTTGAATTAACACCCTATGATTTGACTAAAGGACGCATTACCTTCCGCGCTAAGTAGGGTCGGAATTGAAAGTAATGAGGAGAATAAAATGAAAGTACAGGCATCGGTAAAAAAAGTTTGTCGTAACTGCAAAGTAGTGCGGCGCAAGCGCGTAGTGCGCGTGATTTGTAGCAGTGATCCGCGCCATAAACAACGCCAGGGCTAGTTTTGGTCCGCGTTGGCGGATGTCTAGCTAATATTTTAAAGCTGTTTTTATTAAATAATGGAGTAGCTGCATGGCTCGTATTGCAGGAGTAAACATCCCGAATAACCAACACGCGGTCATCGCTTTGACTGCTATTTATGGTATAGGCAGAACGCGCGCCCAAAAAATTTGCGTGACGGCTGGTATTAGCACGGCGACCAAAATAAAAGATTTGGCTGATGCAGAGATGGAAAAGCTACGTGACGAAGTGGGCAAGTTTGCGGTAGAAGGTGATCTACGCCGCGAAATTTCCATGAACATAAAGCGCCTGATGGATTTGGGTTGCTATCGTGGTTTACGTCACCGCCGGGGTTTGCCAGTTCGCGGCCAGCGTACCCGCACTAATGCCCGTACCCGCAAGGGGCCGCGCAAGTCTGTCGCCGGCGCCAAAAAATAATTGCTGGCAAAATAATTTAACAGAGGATTTAAAACATGGCCAAGACCAGCACACGAGTGCGTAAAAAAGTTAAAAAGAATATTGCCGAGGGAATTGCCCACGTCCATGCTTCTTTTAACAATACCATTGTGACTATTACGGATCGTCAAGGAAATGCCTTGGCGTGGGCTACCAGTGGCAGCAATGGTTTTAAAGGTTCGCGTAAAAGCACACCGTTTGCCGCCCAGATAGCGGGCGAAACAGCGAGTAAAGCAGCGCACGAATGCGGCGTGAAAAATCTGGAAGTGCGTATCAAGGGACCTGGGCCGGGGCGAGAGTCAGCGGTTCGTGCATTGAATGCTGCGGGTTTTAAGATCACCAGCATTTCCGACATAACCCCGGTGCCGCATAACGGTTGCCGTCCGCCAAAAAAGCGTCGTATCTAAATTTTAGGAGTAAACCTTGGCTAGAAATCTTGACCCAAAGTGCCGCCAGTGCCGTCGTGAAGGCGAGAAGCTTTTTTTAAAAGGCGATAAATGTTTTACCGACAAGTGTGCGGTAGAGCGTCGTGCTTATCCGCCCGGCCAGCACGGACAAAAGAAAAATACCCGTATGTCTGATTACGGTGGTCAGTTGCGTGAAAAGCAAAAAGTGCGTCGCATCTTCGGTATGCTCGAGGGACAATTCCGTTTGACCTATCGTGCAGCTGAAATTCAGCGCGGCATCACTGGTGAAAATTTACTGCAATTGCTGGAATCACGCTTGGACAATGTGGCTTACCGTATGGGCTTTGGTGCATCGCGCTCAGAAGCGCGTCAGGTGGTGAGACACAATGCCATTCTGGTGAATGGCAAGCGCGTCAATATTCCCTCTTGTCAGGTGCGCCCCGGTGATGTTGTTGAAATCACCGACAAGGCCAAGGCTCAGTTACGTCTGAAAGCCTCATTGAAGTCTGCTGAACAACGTGGTTTCCCAGAGTGGATCGAGGTTGATGCCAAGGCCATGAAGGGAACATTCAAGGCCAAGCCACAACGCTCTGAACTTTCAGCCACAATCAATGAGCATCTCATCGTTGAATTGTATTCCAAGTAATCAATGCGGAGATTAGGATATGCATAAGAGTGATTTTTTGAAGCCCCGCATTATTGAAGTGCAAAAAATTTCTGCTACACACGCTAAGGTAGTGATGGAGCCTTTCGAGCGCGGCTATGGTCACACGCTGGGCAATGCTTTGCGCCGCATCTTGCTGTCTTCCATGCCGGGTTTTGCTCCGATCGAAGTTAAAATCGCGGGTGTGCTGCATGAATATTCCTCTATAGACGGCGTACAAGAAGACGTTGTTGAAATTTTACTGAATCTAAAGGGCTTGGTGCTGAGGCTGCATAACTCCAGCGAAGCCGTGCTGACTTTGAAAAAAAGTGGTGTAGGTGTAGTGACCGCAGGTGATATTACCGTCGGTGCTGATACAGAAATAATCAACCCAGCGCACATCATTGCCCACCTGACTGCAGGTGGAAAGTTGGATATGGAAATCAAGGTGAATCAAGGGCGCGGCTATGTGTCTGCGATTTCTCGCCAGACACCGGGAGAAACTCGTGCTGTGGGACATATCTCACTAGATACCTCTTATAGTCCCGTGCATCGTGTCAGTTATGCCGTGGAAAGTGCGCGTGTAGAACAGCGTACCGACTTGGATAAGCTGATTATGGACATTGAAACCAATGGTGCCATTGACCCAGAAGAAGCAATACGCTATGCCGCGCGGATTCTGGTTGAGCAGTTCTCGGTATTTGCTGCGCTGGAAGGCACACCTGAGCCAGCAGAGAAGCCGCAAACACCTAAGGTTGATCCGATGTTGTTGCGTCCGGTAGATGATTTGGAGCTGACACCGCGCTCATCAAATTGTCTCAAGGCACAAAGTATCCATTACGTGGGCGATTTGATTCAATACACGGAAAACGACTTGCTGCGTACCCCTAACTTGGGTCGCAAGTCACTGAACGAAATTAAGCAGGTTTTGGCCGAGCATGGTTTGTCGCTGGGTATGAAGCTGGAAAACTGGCCTGTGCCGGTTGAGAAATAAGAGAGGAAATTATGCGTCACCGTTTAGGCTTAAGAAAACTCAACCGTACCAGCAGCCATCGTTTGGCTATGCTGCGCAATATGACTGTTTCGCTATTGCGCCATGAAGCTATCAAGACTACTTTGCCCAAGGCCAAGGAATTGCGCCGTGTAGCAGAGCCTATTCTTACGCTGGGAAAAAATCCCAGTTTGGCTAACCGTCGTTTGGCATTTGCGCG